>JBMOHO010000299.1:0-4862 GCA_049317805.1 Saprospiraceae bacterium | reverse complement strand
AGTTGTTCAAAATCTCGATAAGGCATTTTATCGAAGCAAAAAAATACCCTTATCCCCACTCAAAACTCAAAACTCACAACTCAAAACTCAAAACTCACAACTCAAAACTGAAAACTGGCGGGGAAGTGCTTTTGGTGGTATTTTTCAACCACTACGCCATTTTTCAGGATCACGATGCCGGGCTCGGCGCGCATGATGGTTTTGAGTAGTTTATCGTCCGCTTTGTAGAACGGATAAGTTGCGCCCACCGCCTGAGCAAAGCCCTGGGCCACTTCAGCGTCTTGATATGTGGTGATGGCGTACACCTTCCAGCCCGCTTTTTTGGCTTGTTCGGCCAGGGGGTTGATTTTTTCCGTAAACAGACGGGCGTACTCGGCGTCGGGCGCAAGCACTTCTTTTTCTATTTCCTGCGTTTGCACCTCTGCCAAACGGCGTTGGGTCGTACCGTCGGGCAAGGTGTCTATGGCCCAAACACTGTCGCGTTCGGTGACGGTTTGCATCGCTTTGACGCCGTGCAGGTGGTAGGCGACGATCATCATGCTGTACCCTTCTTCGTTGAGCAGGTCTTCGGTCACTTCGCCGTTTTCGCCGTCTTCCACAGCGAAATCGCTTATTTTTGTTTCTTTGACAAACACCCTTTTGCCGTCTTTTTCAATAAAAGGCTCCGTTTTGATCTGGTCTTTTACTTTCCAGCCCTGGTCTTTGGGGTACTGGGCGGCCACGGCTTTGTAATCCGGATTGTCCACCACCACCACTTTCCCGTCTTTGGTGTTTTCCATCAGCCAGCCGGTGATCTCCATGTTGCCGCGGGCCTCTTCTTCAAGGGCTTTTTGTTCGCGGATGTTTGCGCCTTTTTTGAACGGGCGAAAATCGATCATCGGATCGTTCCAATAGGTGTTTTGAATGCACAGGAGCAGCGACAACAAGGTAACGCCCACGGTGATGCCCATGCGTGTTGCTCGGCTGAACAGTTCGTGCATTTTGCTCGAAAAGAACACAAAATACAGGGCCGGAAGCATCAGGGCGATGTCTTTAAAAAAGGAAGTACGCGGGTTCAGTTTGATGAAATCGCCAAAACAACCACAATCGGTCACGCGCATCTGGGTTTTGATGTAGGGCCCCCATTTGGCAAAGTCAAAGAAATTGGCCTCTGCCGGCACGTAACCCGTGAGGTAGGTAAAGCCGGTGAGGAAAGTAAAAAACAGCACGACGAGAAAAAACAGCCACGACGCCACTTTGGGCAGATACCCGATGATGAGCATGACCCCCAGCACAATTTCCAGCACAATCATGAAGATCGAAAATCCGTTGCCAAACTGGGTAAGCCAGGGAAACAAGGGTGCCAGGCCCTTAAACACATTGTTTAGTCCGGCAAATGTTTGCTCAAACTGCACAAAATAGTCCTCCATTTTATAGGCAGTACCAATGGGATCAACTGCTTTGACAAGGCCGGAAAACACAAACCACACGCCGGTGAAGTACTGCAAATAACTCATCAGGACGTTGTCGGTACGGCCTGCGCGTTTGGTCAAAAAGGTCAGCACACCGGCGACGATGGCAAATGCAGAGATGAGGTTGGGCAAAGAAGTCATGGCAAATATTACTTTTCTTCAGTTAAACGGATGAGTGCAAAAACGGCGTAGTTGAGGATGTCGCGATAATTGGCTTCAAGGCCTTCCGACACCACGGTAGCGCCGCCGTTGTCTTCTATTTGTTTGATGCGCAAGAGTTTTTGAAGGATCAGGTCGGTCATGCTGCTCACGCGCATGTCGCGCCACACCTCGCCGTAATCGTGGTTTTTGGCCTGGAGGAGTTCCAGGTTTTCGTCCACTTCGCGGTTGTACAGGGTTTCCACATCTGCGAGGGGCAGTTGTAGCGGCATGTTGTCCGGAAGGTTCAATTGGATGAGTGCCAGGATGGCGTAATTGACGAGGCCTACAAATTCCGATTCCACGCTGTCGGCCACCCGTTGTTCGCCCTTTTCCTCGATGGTTCGGATCCGTCGGGCCTTGATGAAGAGTTGATCGGTGAGGCTGCTGGGACGCAAAATGCGCCAGGATGTGCCATAATCGGCTGTTTTATGCAAAAACAGGCCTCGGCATCGGTCGATTTCCGCGGTGAACTGGCGAACAGTGTTTTCCATTACCGGCAAAGATAGCAGGTAAAACGAGGGTACAAAAACCGTTTACAAGCCGTTAACGGCTTCGACGCCGAGAATCTCCGGAATTTTCCCCCGAATGGCTTCTGCAATGCCCGCCCGAAGGGTCATGGCCGACATGGAACAATTTTCGCACATGCCCTGCCAGCGGATGAGTACGCGCATGTCGTCGGTGACATCCACCAGTTCCACGTCCCCTCCATCTACCTTTAAGTGCGGACGCACGGTACCGAGCGCCACTTCAATGCGCTCAAGCAATTCAGACTTGTTGGTTTCGGTCATTTAGAAAAATTCTATACAATGGTAACAAGAATATCGGATAAGGGTTTAATGGAATGCGGAGTGCGGAGTGCGGATTTCGAATATGTTAGCCCTCACGCTGCTTTTTGTTACAGCGGGGTTTGCACGCTTCGCGTGCGTTTTAATTAACCACAGAGGAGGGGAGGTTAAGGGAGTTTGCACGCTTCGCGTGCGTTTTAATTGACCACAGAGGAGGGGAGGTTAAGGGAGGCGTTGTTTTTCTCCCTTAACCTCCCATCCTCTGTGGTCAATTTTTTCTTCCGAAGGAAAGAAAGTCAACAAGGGTATTGCAAGCCCCAACAATCCCTACCCCAAATCTGGAAAAAATTCCGTATTCCGCATTCATTTCAACCTTGCTGCGTACTGTGCCCTGAATTTCTTCACTTTGGGCGCAATGACAAAACTGCAATACGATTGGTACGGGTTGGTTTTGAAATAGTTCTGGTGGTAAGCCTCGGCTGGGTAATACGTGGACAGCGGTGTGATTTCGGTCACGATCGGGTCGTCCCAGATGTCCTTGGCCACGCCATTTTTCACGTCCTCGGCAATGGCTTGCTGTTCGGGGGTATGGTAGAAGATGGCTGAGCGGTATTGGGTACCCACATCGTTGCCCTGGCGGTTGAGTGTGGTGGGGTCGTGCACGGTGAAGAAAATCTCCACGATTTCGCGGTACGTGACCACCTGTGGGTCAAAAGTCACCTGAATGACCTCGGCGTGCCCGGTGTTGCCGTCGCATATTTGGCTGTAGGTGGGGTTGGACACGTGGCCGCCGGTGTAGCCGCTTTCCACTTTGACGACGCCCTGCAAGTCCTGATAAATGGCCTCCACGCACCAGAAACAGCCGCCGCCAAGGGTCGCTACTTCGTATTGGCCAAGGCTTGGAACGTCTGCAGATATTTGGGTTTGTGACATGTTTGGTTTTTTAAAGAAAATCAATGACATAAGCGCTGAATTAATGTCCTTTTGAATTTTTCAGCAAAGCCGGAAACTGGGCTTTCATGCGGTTCAAGCGCGGAATGGACACGCGCTGCACATACGGGTTTTCGGGGTGGTTCACCTCGTAATTCTGGTGGTAATCTTCGGCCTGGTAAAACACCGTGAAGGGCTGAATGTCTACCGCAATGGGTTTGCTGTATTTGCCGGAGGCACCCAACTGCTGTTTGTAAGCCTCTGCGGCGCGGCGTTGTTCGTCGTTGTGGTAAAAAATGACCGAGCGGTAGGAGTCGCCGTGATCCGGGCCTTGCCCTTCCACCTGGGTTGGATCCATAGAGGCAAAATACACCTCTAATAAAGTCTGGTAAGTGATGATTTTCGGGTCGTAGAGCACCTGCACCGTTTCGGTGTGGCCGGTGGTGTGGGAGCACACTTCTTCGTACGACGGATTTTTGGTGTGGCCGCCTGCATAACCGGAAACCGCTTCTTTGACGCCATTCAGGCTTTCAAAAATGGCTTCTACACACCAGAAACAGCCGGAAGCCACGGTGGCGGTGTCGAGTTTGCCGTAAACGGTGGTGTCTGGCACGGCCGCTTCAGCGCGCTTCAATTGGTCGCTGGTGTTGGCACCGCAGGCCATGAACAGGGCCAGGGCAGCTCCAATACCCATGAAATGTTTTGTTTGCATGTTGTACATTTTCTTTCAAGGGTAAACGCTGCTTGCCCCATTTCGTTTATGGTAAAGCCACAATAGTGCGATCAACTGTCGCGGCGGGGACGGTGGCGAACGTTCATCCAAATCCAGAAATGCTGCTATCTTTGTACACTCAACACCGCATCCGTATGCCCAACACCTTGCCTGAACAAAACCTGTGGACGCTCGAAGAACTCGCTGCGCAATACGGCCCCATTGAGATACAACGCCCGCTTTCAACGCAAGAATTCACCCAATTAACGGAACGCTACCCGAATTTATCCATGGAACGCGAGCCGAACGGAACCGTTACGCTTATGTCACCTGTCAAAAAAGGATCAAGCCGGAGGGAAAGCAGACTTGCCTTCCTGCTCTGCCTTTGGAATGAAAATGCCGGCCACGGTGAGGTATACAGCGCCAATGGCACATATCTCTTGCCCGACGGTGCCATCAAAATGCCGGACGCTTCCTGGATTTCGCCCGAGCGACTGGCTGAAACAACCGAAGAAGACGAAGAAGCCTTTATTCAAACCTTGCCCGATTTTGTGGTGGAAATACGCTCCAAATCCGACCCCCTGAAGAAACTGCAACAAAAAATGACCGATACCTGGATGGCCAACGGCATCCGCCTCGCGTGGTTGATCGATCCGTATGACGAAAAAGCTTATGTGTATAAGCAAGGACAAGACGTACGCGTTGTTTCCGGTTTTGCGGCAAATGCGTTGAGCGGTGACGATGTGCTGCCCGGGTTTGAACTGCCCCTCGTCGAAATGATGC
>JBMOHO010000298.1:0-4889 GCA_049317805.1 Saprospiraceae bacterium | reverse complement strand
CATGGCGATCGATACCTGCTATATGAATTATTTTACTTTCGCTACCGCTTTCGACTCAAAAGAGCGCGACCCAAATTTGCGTTTGTAGTCATCTCGTCCCTTCACAACGCTTTTACGTATACCGCCCCTTCGCTGTGGGAGATATTGTCACTTCGGAACCACTACGGAACCGATGGGATCGGGATCGCTACCTTTTTTTTAATCAATTTTAAAGTACATCATGATGGTACGCCCCGGGCGTACCCGCAAAACCAAAAAGCATGGTAAAAGAAATGCAAACCATCGAACCCCTATTGGCGGACAACCCTGACCGCTTCGTCCTCTTTCCGATCAAACACGCCGACGTGTGGGAGTGGTACAAAAAATCCGTCGCGTCGTTCTGGACCGTGGAAGAGGTAGACCTCAACCAGGACCTCATAGACTGGGAGCATAAGCTCACCGACAACGAGCGCCACTTTGTGAAACACGTGCTGGCGTTTTTTGCCGCGTCCGACGGCATTGTGAACGAAAACCTGGTGATCAACTTCATGCGCGAGGTACAGGTGCCCGAAGCCCGTTGTTTTTACGGCTTTCAGGTGGCCATAGAGAACATCCACGCCGAAATGTACTCGTTGCTCATTGATACGTACATCCGCGACGCCCAGGAAAAAGACTTCCTGTTCAATGCCCTGAGCAACCTCGAATGCGTGGCCAAAAAAGGCGATTGGGCCCTGCGCTGGATTGAAAATGCCCCCACTTTCGCCCACCGCCTCATCGCTTTTGCCGCCGTAGAAGGCATCTTTTTCTCCGGCTCGTTTTGCTCTATTTTCTGGCTGAAAAAACGCGGCCTCATGCCCGGGCTCAGCTTCTCCAACGAGCTCATCAGCCGCGATGAAGGCATGCACTGCGACTTCGCCTGCCTCCTCTACTCCAAACTCGAGCACCAGCTCGACCCCAAAGAGGTGGAAGCCATCATCACAGAAGCCGTGCTGTTTGAAAAAGAATTTGTGACCGACGCCCTGCCCGTGTCCCTCATCGGCATGAACGCCGAACTCATGGGCCAATACATCGAGTTTGTGGCTGACCGCCTGCTCATGTCGCTCGGTAACAATAAGGTGTACAACACCCCCAACCCTTTCCCCTGGATGGACATGATCTCCATTCAAGGCAAAACCAATTTCTTCGAAAAACGCGTCGGTGATTACCAAAAAGCCGGCGTCATGACCAACCGCGAAGACCAGGTGTTCTCCACCGACGCCGACTTCTAAAGCGAAGCCTCCTAAACTCCTCCCCTCCTAAACTCCTCCTCCTCTCCTCAACTCCTCCCCTCCTCAACTCCTCCCCTCCTCAACTCCTCAACTCATGATGCAAGTTATAAAACGCGACGGCCGGCGCGAAGAAGTATCCTTCGACAAAATTACCGCCCGACTCAAAAAGATGTCTTACGGCTTGGACACCGAGTACGTCAACATGATCGACATTGCCAAAAAGGTGATCATGGGCCTGTACGATGGCGTCACGACCGTAGAACTCGACAACCTGGCCGCCGAAACGGCCGCTTCTATGGCCACTGTGCACCCCGACTACGCCCTTCTGGCTGCCCGCGTAGCCGTGAGCAACCTGCACAAGGAAACCGATAAGTCGTTTCACAAGGTGATCCAGGACCTGTTCCATTACGTAGACCCCAAAACGGGCGAGCGTGCAGGCCTCATTGGCGACGTGACCTATGAGGTGGTCATGGCCAACAAAGAACGCCTCGACAGCGCGATCATTTACGACCGCGACTTCGACTTCGACTATTTCGGCTTCAAAACCCTGGAACGGTCGTACCTCATGCGCATGAACGGCCGCGTGGCCGAACGGCCGCAACACCTCTTTATGCGGGTGTCGGTGGGCATCCACGGCGAAGACATCGACGCCGCCATCGAGACCTACAACCTCATGAGCGAGCGCTGGTTTATCCACGCCACGCCCACGCTGTTCAACGCCGGTTCGCCCAAACCCCAGCTCAGCTCCTGCTTTTTGCTCAGCATGACCGAAGACAGCATCAAAGGCATCTTCGAAACCCTGCAGCGCAGCGCCCTCATCAGCCAGAGCGCTGGCGGCATCGGCCTCAGCATCCACAACATCCGCGCCACCGGATCGTACATCAAAGGCACTGGCGGCACGTCCAACGGCATCATCCCGATGCTGCGGGTGTACAACGATACGGCGCGGTACGTGGATCAGTGTTTTCACCCCGACACCATAGTATACACCAAAATGGGGGTCAAAAAAATAGCGGAAGTGGCGTTGGGTGAAGAGATGCTTACCCACGAAGGCGAGTTTAACAAGGTGACCCGTGTGATGCACCACGCACACCAGGGCGAGATGGTTTCCATCAGCGTAAAGCACTCCATCGAGCCTGTTATGGTTACTGCGGAACACCCTTTTCTGGTGTTGCGCAACCAGCAAAAGATGATTAACCACAATGTGATTGCCAACCGTTTGGAAAAAGGCCTGCTCGAACCGGAATGGGTAGAAGCAAAAGACCTGAATGAAAACGACCTGATTGCGTTTGCGGTACCCGATTTTGCTTACGATATACCACAGTATACCTTGAATGATTGCCGCTTTTACGGCATGATGATCGGCGACGGACACGTGAGCAAAGACGGCAAGCAGGCGCACATTACCCAAAATGCAGAAACCGACGACCTTCATTTCATCCGTCAATACCTGTTTGAATGTGGCTTGCGCTGGACAGAGAGCGTGGAAGGCAAAAAAATCCGCTTTACCTGGTCGGCGCATTTAGGATTGAAGTTCACGCGCGCCATGTTGTACGATGAGCAGAACCAAAAGTGTATACATCCCAGCATGTTGTATCTCCCCAAGGAGAAAACCTTGCAGATTGTCCGCGGCATCATTGAAACCGACGGCAACATCAGCAATCGGGAAAATTTTGAGATCGCGCTGGACATGACTTCTCGAAACGTCATCGAATCGGTGCGTTTCCTGTTGCTTCGTTTCGGCATCCTCACCAGTGGCAACATTCGCGACCGCATCGGTGCCGTTTCTGCTTACAAAAACATCACCACCAAACAAATTTCCTACGTGTTGCGCATCCCCAAGGTGGAAGCCATCACCGAATTGTTGGGTTTGCCGGCAGGCGAATATGTGTCGTACTTCACACACGACAACAGTGTGTACAGCCGTGTAGACAAAGTAGAACTGATAAAAGACTACGACGGCATCACGGTCGATTTTGAAGTTGAACCCAACCACAGCTATGTAACCCATGTGGGCGTAGCACACAACGGTGGTGGCAAACGCAAAGGCGCGTTCGCTGTGTACCTCGAACCCTGGCACGCCGATGTGTTTGAGTTCCTGGAACTGAAGAAAAACCACGGCAAGGAGGAAATGCGCGCCCGCGACCTTTTTTACGCCATGTGGATTCCAGACCTCTTTATGGAGCGCGTGGAGCAAGACGCCGACTGGGCCTTGTTTGACCCCAATGAAGCGCCCGGATTGTTCGACGTGCACAGCGGCGAATTTGAAGCCTTGTACCACCGCTACGAAACGGAAAACCGCCAGCGCCGCACCGTGAAAGCCCGTGAGTTGTGGAACGCCATTCTGGAGAGCCAGATCGAAACCGGTACGCCATACATCTTGTACAAAGACGCCGCCAACCGCAAGAGCAACCAGCAGAACCTGGGCACCATCCGCTCCAGCAACCTGTGCACCGAAATTATTGAATACACCGCACCCGATGAGGTGGCCGTGTGCAACCTCGCGTCGCTGGCTCTGCCCAAATTTGTGGAAGACGGCGTGTACAACTTCGAAGAGCTGTATAACATCACCCGCGTGGTGACGCGCAACCTCAACAAGGTCATCGACATCAACTACTACCCCATTCCCGAAGCGCGCAACTCCAACCTGCGCCACCGACCCATCGGACTGGGCGTGCAGGGCCTGGCCGACGCCTTCATCCTGATGCGCTACGCCTTCGACAGCCCGGAGGCGAAGCAGCTGAACAAAGATATTTTCGAAACGATCTACTTTGCCGCCATGACCGAAAGCTGCAACCAGGCCGAAATACACGGACCGTACAGCAGCTTCCAGGGTTCGCCGCTGTCTAAAGGCGAGTTCCAGTTCGACCTCTGGGGCGTGCAGCCCTCCAAGCGCTGGGATTGGGACGCGCTCCGCAAACGCGTGATGAAAACCGGCGTGCGCAACTCGCTCCTGCTGGCACCCATGCCCACTGCCAGCACCAGCCAGATTCTGGGCAATAACGAATGTTTCGAACCGTACACCTCCAACCTGTACACCCGCCGCACCCTCTCGGGCGAACACATTGTGGTGAACAAACACCTGATGCGCGACCTTGTGCGCCTCGGCATGTGGAACGACGAGATGCGCGAAGCCATCATGGCCGCCAACGGCTCCATCCAGCACATCGAAGACATTCCCGAAGAAATACGCGCCCTGTACAAAACCGCCTACGAGATCAGCCAAAAAGTGATCATCGACATGTCGGCCGACCGCGGTGCCTTCATCTGCCAAAGCCAGAGCCTCAACGTGTTCATGGAAGCGCCCACGTTTGCCAAACTCTCGTCCATGCACTTCTATTCCTGGAAAAAAGGATTGAAAACCGGCATGTACTACCTGCGCAGCAAGGCCGCCACCGACCCGATCAAGTTCACCCTCAGCCAGAAACACCAGCAAAAGTTCCTGGCCAATAAATCGACTACACCCGCCACCGTAAGCGTCACCAAAGCCCCCGCCACCATGGACGCCCTCACCCCCGATCAGGTGGAAGGCAAGGTGTGCAGCATGGACGATCCGACTTGCGAGTCTTGCAGCGCATGATTTAGTCGTTAGTCGGTTAGTCGTTAGTCGGTTAGTCGGCCCTGCTTTTGGTTTTTTCGAAT
>JBMOHO010000297.1:0-4893 GCA_049317805.1 Saprospiraceae bacterium | reverse complement strand
ACTTTACATGGCTGGCCTTTTTCTCCTAAACGTCGAAACGGCAGCCATACCACCGCTCTCTATTATCAAAGATCAAAAAACATTTTAATATATTAATTTTCAATAATATACAATTACATGAAAAATTTATGCCTCAAAAAATCAATATTTTGAAGAAATTGTGTTATTTTTGTAAAAATTTCATCAAGGGAAAGGAACAACAAGGTAAACGGATTCAATATGACAACGACACTAAGGATAAATCTAAAGGATATCAACCTTCAGTTTTTCAAGGACTTGGAGGAAAAAGCGGGTGCTTCTGCTCAGTTAGAGATCAGGGTAGAAAGCAATCAGCATGGCGAAGGCTTGTTCACGGAAGAACAATTCTGGCAACTCATTGAATTATTTGACTGGAAACAGAAACAGCGTGACGATATTATACGGCCTGCTGTAATGGCATTATCAAAAATGCCGATTTCTGCCGTTTACCTGTTTGAGGACTTTTTATCCGAGAGATTGTTTGATATAGATACCAAAGAACATGCAAAATCTTACATGAATCAGCAGACTGATGATTACTTTTCAGCAGATGATTTTTTGTATGTCCGATGCGCGGCAGTCGCCGAGGGAAGGGAGTATTATGAAAAAATAAAAAATAATCCATCAGCATTATCGGCAGATATTGACTTTGAGCATATCCTATCCGTAGCTGCTGACGCATATAAGATTAAGACAGGCCGAGATTTTGAATATTCACCGCTCTATAATTATGAAACCAAAAGCAACTTAGAGAAGTGGTAATAAAAAATGTTTATGGCATACTGTATGGACTCAACCCGAACAAAGCCTTAAAAGCGCAAATGCTGGATGTGGCACAGCATTGGTCTCCGTACCGGTCATTGGCCGTAAAATATTTGTTGACCAGGAGGGGAGGATTCAACAAATAGAATGTGTTTATGATGAATTTTAAGTACTTTTGACCCCATTTTATCTAAATCATGCTTATCCTACTTTACGGTCTGCCGGCCACCGGCAAAACCACCCTGGCACGCGCCTTGTCGGCTTCCATAGGCGCCCTCCACCTCAACAGCGAACGGGTGCGCGCCGAATTGGGCCTGCACAGCCAATACAGCCCGGAAGACAAAGAGGCAGTATACCACGCGTTGTTGGACCGCACCCGGGAGGCCCTGCACCAGGGTAAAACGGTTGTGGTAGACAGCACATTCTACATCGAATCCATCCGCGATCCGTTTCGGCGGATAGCCGCAGCCGTCAATACACCGGTGTTCTGGGTGTTGGTCAAAGCGAGGGAAGCCAGCGTGCGCGAACGCCTGCAAACTACGGCACCCAACGGTGCGGCAGACTTGTCTGTTTACCACGCCGTGCGCGACAACGAAGAGCCGCTGGCCGATCCGCACCTCACCGTTTGGACCGACGAGGAGTCGGTGGAGGAAATGGTGGAAGCGGTACGGGATTACATTCAGATAAAATAAAAAAGGCGTTACACAACCCGTTTCAAGCTGCGTAACGCCTTGTATGTCAAGTGCCAGTTGTTATTTCATGTTGGCAATGATCTCCGAACCGAACTCCGAGCATTTGAGCTTGGTGGCGCCTTTCATGAGGCGTTCAAAATCGTAGGTGACGCGTTTGCTGCGGATGCTGCGCTCGAGGCCTTTGATGATGAGTTTTGACACTTTGGTCCAGCCAAGGTAATCAAACATCATCACGCCGGATAGGATCACCGAAGAAGGGTTTACCATGTCTTTGCCAGCATATTTCGGTGCGGTGCCGTGGGTGGCTTCAAAGATGGCGTGGCCTGTGAGGTAGTTGATGTTGGCACCTGGTGCAATACCGATGCCGCCTACCTGGGCTGCCAGGGCGTCAGACACGTAATCGCCGTTCAGGTTGAGGGTGGCAATCACGTCGTATTCTGCCGGGCGGAGCAGGATTTGCTGGAGGAACGCGTCGGCAATCACGTCTTTCACCAGCATTTTACCGGCGTCGAGGGCGTCGGCCTGCACTTTGTTGGCGGCTTCTTCGCCTTCGGCTTCTTTGATGCGGTCGTATTGTGCCCAGGTAAACACCCGGTCGCCGTATTCGCGTTCGGCCAGGGCATAGCCCCAGTCTTTGAACTTGCCCTCGGTGAATTTCATGATGTTCCCCTTGTGCACGATCGTCAGCGACTTGCGCTTTTGGGTCAGGGCGTGCTCCAGGGCAGCGCGCACGAGGCGTTCAGTACCTTCTTGCGACACTGGTTTTACGCCAAATGAAGACGTTTTGGGGAAACGGATTTTTTTCACGCCCATTTCATCCTGGAGGAAATGCAGCATTTTTTCGGCTTCCGGTGTGCCTGCGAGGAATTCGATGCCTGCGTAGATGTCTTCCGTATTTTCGCGGAAGATGATCATGTCAACCAGACCAGGTTCTTTGACGGGCGAGGGCACGCCGCGGAACCACCGAACCGGGCGCACGCAGGCGTAGAGGTCGAGTTCCTGGCGCAGGGCCACGTTGAGCGAGCGAATACCACCGCCAACCGGTGTGGTGAGCGGGCCTTTGATGGCCACTTTGTATTCGCGGATGATGTCAAGGGTTTCCTGCGGCAGCCAGTTGCCTGTTTGGTTGAAGGCTTTTTCGCCGGCAAGGACTTCCTGCCACACGATTTTTTTGGTGCCGCCGAAAGCTTTTTCCACTGCGGCGTCGAATACGCGTACGGAAGAAGCCCAGATGTCTGCGCCGATACCGTCGCCTTCGATGAACGGAATAATAGGGTCATTGGGCACCTTGAGTTTGCCCGCTCTGTTGATGGTAATGGCAGATCCTTGCATGAAGATTGGTTCTGTTGGATTTTCTGAACAATAAAAAATGCCCCGAATAGGGGCTGCGCAAAGGTATATGCTTGTGTGTTAAAAAAAGACGTCTAAATCGTTATTTTCTGGAAGCATTCAAGGCTGCTGTCACCAACGCCGCATCTCCTGGTTTTGCAAAATGGTTGCCGCGGAATATGATTTTTCCATTTGGATCAATCAAATAAACATAAGCGAGCTGATCATCGGTTACGCCGAGTTGACCTTGATGCACCTGAAGCGGCCCGTAATACGTGGCTACATAAGGATGTTTGGCAACCGGAATGCCGCTGCGCATGCCTCCGTCAATCCAACTGCTCATCATTTTCCAGCCCCCGGAGATCATGGGTATTTCGTAAAACACCACGTCTTTTGCCTGCAAGGTGTCAATGTAGAGTGTATACCAGGTATCAATTTGGCTTTGAGCATCTTGTTTGAAAGCCACGGCAATGAAGCCATACTTCCCCTTCAGGACATCCGGGAAAACAATGTTTTGTCGCGCAAGGGTCTGCGCTTTGATGGTCGGAAAGGTGTCCATTTGGTTGGTATGATCGTTTTGGCTGCATGCAGTAAAGCTGAATACTACAAAGACAATAAATATACATTTCATAGGGCAAATCTAATATAAAGAACGGATGTATTGCAGGATAATGTCGGTTGCGCCCTTTTGGCTGTTCAGGTATCCGAGCACAGCCTCGCTGGCCTGACGGTGCGATATGGGATCATTCAGCTGCTTCAGAACCTGTTCAAACGCCTGCGCATCAGATACCGAAAACGCGCCGCCAAGCGCCACCATTTGTTTGGCTTCTTCAAATTTGTGGTACTTCGGCCCAAACAACACCGGCAAACCCCATGCGGCTGGTTCCAGGGTGTTGTGAATACCCTTGCCAAACCCGCCACCTATGTAGGCTGCCCATCCGTACCGATACAGGGTATTGAGCAGTCCAATGTTATCGATGATCAGCCAACGGGCACCAGATACCGTATTGTCATCGGCCTGTGCATAACGGAGTGTTTGCTCAGGCTCGCCGATGCGATCCAGGATGTCCAGCACGTGCGCTTCCGACACCTCGTGGGGGGCCACAATGACTTTCAGATGCGCCCACTCCGGTTTTTTCAACACTTCGAACAACATCGCTTCGTCTGCTGGCCAGGTGCTGCCGCACACCAGGGTGGGATGTAGGCTGGAAAAAGCCTGCACGACGGGGTTAAGCGGCGCATCCCGTGCAAGTTGCAATACACGGTCTATGCGGGTATCGCCGGCAAGGGTTATGCAAGACGGGTCAATTGGCGGCGGCACGCTCCCGTGTTGCAGAAATACATGGGTAAAACACTGTAGTATCTTGCGCCAAAAACCGCCGTACCATTTGAAAAACACCTGTTTTTCTCGAAAAAGTGCCGAAATGAGCAGGGTAGGGATGCCCCGCTGTTTTAAGGCAAAAAGGTAATTGGCCCAAAGGTCGTATTTCACAAAAATAGCCAACTGCGGGTTGAGCCATTGCAGGAAATAGCGCGCATTGGCGGGTGTGTCGGCAGGCAGATAGGCTATGAAATCGGCTCCCGGATAATGTTTGCGGACCTCATAACCGGAAGGCGAAAAAAACGTGAGGACAATGCGCCAGTCTGGATGTTGCAGGCGAAAAGCTTCGAGGACGGGTCGACCTTGTTCAAATTCGCCCAAAGACGACACGTGCATCCAGAGCACCTTGCCCGAAGATGGGTCAAACGTTTTCGGGTAAAGCGTTTGCCAGTGTTTTCGGCCGGCCATCCACTGTTTGGCTTTGGCACTGCCCCAAACGGCGGCCAGTGCAATGCCTGCGGTATATAGCCTAACCCCCAGGTTGTACAGCCAATGCACCTAATAGTAGATTTTTTCGGCTGAATGGATGTAAAAAGGCAAAGTCCAGTTGGCACGGATGCCAAAACGGAGATCCAGGCGGCTATTGTCCAGTTTGCGGCGCTCGGTGAAATCCCAGTCGCGGAGGGTATTGGTGAATCCCTGGTTGAATTCGAGTCCGAGCATAAAGTTCCAGCCCTTGTCGCTGCCAAACTGTTGCCAGCCCACAAACTC
>JBMOHO010000296.1:0-4911 GCA_049317805.1 Saprospiraceae bacterium | reverse complement strand
GACGCAAAATTCGGGTTGAATACCGCCGGGAAAAGCGGTTTACTCAAAAACAACAACACAATGCTCAATGGAAATACCGCGTGCATCAACCGAACACCGCGCCGGCGCAACTCCACGCGTCCGCCTTCAGGGTCGGTGGTCAGGCGTTGAATCATGGCCGCCGACAAGGCAGTGGCCAACGCTGTAGCCAAAGGCAATTCGCGTGAGCCATACCTGAAAATGGCAAATACCGCCTCGTCGTGGTAGAAAAACCCGACCAGCCAGGTATCAAACAACAACACCAGATTGCCAACCAACACATTCAACACCAACGGCGCTGAAAAACGCAGGTAAGTATGGCTCAATTCAACATCAAACCCTTGCGACAATCCGGGCAAAGCCAACATCAGCGTCCAGCACCATTTGCCAAACGCCAGTACCGTCAGGCAAAACAGCCCGCCTTCCAAACCATACCCCATCAGAATGGGCGCCACCACCGCCAGTATATACAACCCAAAAGAAACCAAGCCCCATACCAGCATCCGGTCGGCCTCCTGACGCATCAGGTACACGTATTCAACGATGAACGACGGCAAGTTAAACCCCAGAAACAGGCAATACCAGCCCAGGTGTGGCAAAGCGTCCAAACCCGTCAGCGCTGGTACCAACACCTCCCGAAACAGGAACAAACTGCCAGCAACCAACAACGCAAACGCATTGAACACCCAAAACACTTGCGTCAGAAACCGCTGCTGAGCACCCGCGTCCACGCAGTTGCTGTACACCGCAGGGATGCCCTGCAGCAAGCCGCTCACCCAAAAAAAGCTCAAGGTAGTGCCCACGTATAAGAGCATTTCAAACAAGCCGATTTCGGTGGTCGACAAGTTTGTCTTGGTCAGCAGTACACTGGTCAAGAATATTGACCCAAGCCGCATCACCTGAAAGGCTTGCATGGCCCTCGGGGCCGACCAGGAAGGGAAATGTACGCGCCTCATGGCGCAAACCTATTACAAGCGATCGAGCAATTTCGCTTTTTGTGCCTGGAATTCCTCGTCGCTCAAAATACCCGCACGGTGGAGCTCCGACAGGCGGGTGAGTTTTTCCATCGGATCGTCTGTTGGCGGTGCCGGTTTTTCCATGTTTTGTACCACCACTTTGGCTTCATCCAACGTTTCGGCGTAGCGTTTCCGGGCCGAGTTGAAGTCCAGATCGTTTAAGGTACCGCCATTTTGAAAATGCGAGGCCACTACCCTGCCCAGTGCGTAGGTGGAAGCGCCAGACAGCACCGGCATAGTGAGGCTGCCGATGAGCGTACCCACCCCTGGAATAAATTTTACAAGGCTGGCGCCAAGGCGGGCAAGGCTGCTGCCCACAACTGCCGAAATAATGTTGCGGCCGAGGTCTTGCATAAACGGTATGCCGTAGAGTTTAGACAACTGCCGCATCATGTTGATCTGTATTGCGCTGACAGTGGCAATATCGGCACCCGGAATGGGCACAAAACCACCTCCCAAGGCAAAGCCGACGTGGTTGAGGATGATTTCGGACGCTTTAGACTTTTTTTCTTCTGGACTCATGGCGTGTTTCATGTTGCGCTCCAGCTCAATGAGGTAATAGAGCCGGTAGAGGTGCTGTACCATTGATGATTCTTTTAAACAAAAGTACACGAAAAAACTATCCCGCGCCGAAAAACCGACCAACAGGCCGATTTAACCGATCAGAAAACCATGCATTTCAACTACAGTTTATTGCCCAACCAACAAGGCTTTGCGTTCCAGCACCTCGCCCGAATCGCTTAGCAATACGACGATGTATACCCCGGATGTCCAATCGATGGTTTCTACACGGATGAGCCCTGCCGACTCCGGTTCGTTGAATACCAGGCGACCATCCTGGCCATAAATCGAGACGTTTGTACCGTTTGCTACCTGGATGTACACGTAATTGCCAGCTGGATTGGGCTGGACTTCCAACAATGCCCCCCCCTCCGAAGGTGCCACCGAAACAGCGGGAGAGTACACGTAGGCATGGTCAAAGTCGATCGAACGGATGCGATAAAACAATGCAGGCGCAGGCGCAAAGGCATCCAGCAACTCGTAGTGGCTGCGCAAAGGCCCCGCGTTGGTGGCTTTCACAAAATCAATGACCTCCCAGCGGGCGGCATCTGTACTGCGTTCAATTTCATAATGGTCTACATTCAGTTCCAGTTCAGTATCCCATGTTAAGGACACGTCCTGCGCAATGCGTTCGGCGGAAAATGCGGTCCAGGATAAAGGCAGCGCTGTAACGTACTTGAAACGAATTTTGTGTGGAAGTGACTGCCCGCTGACAATAGACGCATAGTTACAATGATTCGGATCGGTGGTGCTGTAGGTGGAGTGGAGGACGCGGTTTTTATCCGCAGTTTCCAGGCAAAGATAAGCGGGATCAAGCATGGTACAATTGCCTGGCGCGTATTCGTCATCGCCCACATCTTTTAATGTTGCTTCTACAAAAAACTCAAGGATATACACGTTTCCTGTACTCAAGCCGCTTAATACGTTTACGCCAAGACTTAAGTTGCTCCATGGATCGTTTTGAGTAGATGTAAAACAAGTAGTAAGTGGCAGCGGGGAAATGGTTTCGGATAACGCCACATCGGAGAAATTGGCCGGGTTGGCCAAAGGATCTGCCGGGGGAGTGTTTTCCAGATATATCCGATAATACAATTTGGTGGACAACACACGGTCATAATAAGCAGACCGCATTGTAGAGGTTACCTCATTAAGCGAGAATGCAACCACATCCCCTGCATTATAAGTAGTATTGGGAGCCAATGAAATGCCGTATGATTTTGCACCTGGTCCATACAAAAAATTGTACCCTCCGTAATTGATGGCGCAAAACATGGTATTTGCGTCAGTACCTACATAATTATTGTCAACCCCGTCTCCTGCAAAAGCCTTTGTCTGTAAAAGCAGCAAAAAAGCGAAACTATAAAGGGCAATGGTCCTCATGTGGTCAAATTTACGTTGAAAAACGCAAAGATACGCTTTTTTGCACGAACAAAAAAGCGAGGCCATGACTACAAGTGGTCATGCAGACCCATAAAGCCAATAATACTCAATCCTTATTGAGCAGTTTGGTCATTCAGCACAGTAGACGGCGCTCCAATGCCGATATTACCCAAAAGTACATTTCGGTCGTTGGTTGAACCGTTATACTTCACCAGTCCGTCCATGTTGTAGTCGCCCAACAGGTAACCCGACACGACGTTGCTTGGCGTGTTGATGCCAACGGTGTTCAGCAGTACATTTCGGTCATTCACGGAACCATTGTATTTGAGTTGGAAGTCTATGCGCCCATTGCCCGCCCACATTTGGTATTTGTTGCCCTGAAAACGTTGTGCTTCGTTCGTGCCGTTATGGCTGTAGAAACCTTCTGAAGGCAATTGAGTGAAGTCCGTTTCGATGGCCTCACAGATCGGGTAAAATATTGGCGTGCCAATTTGAACGCCAAAGTGGTTGCGGTGACGCACCGTTATGTAATACGACGCACCGGCCACCTGGTTGAATACCACTGGCGATTGCCCGTCAACATCTACTACAAAGCCGTTGCGTTGCAACAGCGCAGCCCGGGTAACCAGCACCTGAGATGGATTGCTTTCCGAACGCAGTTGAAGAAAAACCCAATCGACAATGGCGTTTGGCCCGGTCATATCAAGCACACTGGGCTGAATGGTTTCTCCCCCACCCCCACCGACGTGTGTGAAACCGCTTAGTCCCGTATAAGGCTCCATGAGCGGAATCAACCCTTTGGCACGCAGGCTGTCTTGCATCAATTCAGCGGCACTGACATACGGCCCCTGAAGCAATACTTTTACCTTGGCATGTACTTTCAAATCCTCACCCGCGCCAAACTCAACCGTTACGGTGGTGGCTTTCGTACAACTGTTGGCATCTGTAACGGTCACAACATAATTCCCCGCTGTCAAAGCGGTAGCCGATTGGGTAGTCTGGCCATTGTCCCATAGATAACCGTATGGGCCTACTCCCCCGTTTACAGTCACCGTTGCTGAACCGTCCGATCCGGGTACACAGGATTCTGCTGAGCTGCTGATAGTAAGACTTAAAGCGGTTGCGGGTTCTGTTAACTGAACATTGACCGTACCTGTGCAATTGTTCGCGTCGGTTACCGTCACGCTGTATATGCCCGATGCAAGGCCGGTGAGGATGGCGCTGGTTTGGCCGTTGTTCCACAAATACGTGTACGGAGCAGAGCCGCCCGACACGCTGGCCGTTGCCGTGCCGTTGGTTCCGCCAAAACAGCTCACGTTGGTACCGGACATGTTCACCACAATTGCAGTGGGCTGGATTATGGTGGCGGAGCCTGTCTTCGTGCAATTTTTCGCGTCGGTTACCGTCACGCTGTAAATACCCGACGCAAGGCCGGTGAGGCTGGCGCTGGTTTGGCCGTTGTTCCACAAATACGTGTATGGCCCCGTGCCGCCCGACACGCTGGCTGTCGCCGTGCCGTTGGTTCCGCCAAAACAGCTCACGTTGGTACCGGACATGTTCACCACAATTGCAGTGGGCTGGGTTATGGTGGTGGAGCCCGTCTTGGTGCAATTTTTCGAGTCAGTCACCGTCACGCTGTAAATACCCGACGCAAGGCCCGTGAGGCTGGCGCTGGTTTGGCCATTGTTCCACAAATACGTGTACGGTGCAGAGCCGCCCGACACGCTGGCCGTTGCCGTGCCGTTGGTTCCGCCAAAACAGTTCACATTGGTACCGGACGTGTTTACCACGAGTGCTGTTGGCTGGGTTATGGCGGCGGAGCCTGTCTTCGTGCAATTGTTCGCGTCGGTTACCGTCACGCTGTAAATACCCGACGCAAGTCCCGTGAGGCTGGCGCTGGTTTGGCCATTGTTCCACAAATACGTGTACGGTGCTG
>JBMOHO010000295.1:0-4914 GCA_049317805.1 Saprospiraceae bacterium | reverse complement strand
CGCTTCTATAAACGGGCTTCGCGTGTGTTTCCCCAAACGCCTAAAGCCATCAACTACATAACAGCTATAAACGAAAACAGAGTGAGGGCAAAAAATTCCGCATTCCGCATTCCGAACTCCGCATTCCCCAACTATTCCTCCAGCACCACTTGCGGCTTTTGTCGAAATCCAACAGCCGCCAGACCCTTGTCGAACAGCCAATACACCACTGGCACGACGATGAGCGACAAGAACATAGACGAATTGAGTCCGCCGATGATGGCCCAGGCCAGGCCGTTTTTCCAGTCAGCCCCGGGACCATGACTCAGCGCCAGCGGCAGCAACCCGATCACCATGGCAATGTTGGTCATGAGCACCGGCCTGAAGCGCAATTTGGTGGCTTGCAACAGGGCGTGCTCCAGGGGAAACCCTTTTTTCTGTAGGTCATTGGCAAAATCGACCACCAAAATGGCGTTTTTCCCCACCAACCCCACCAGCATCAGCAGGCCTAAACCGGTGAACACGGTCAGGTTTTCCCGCGCCAGCGCCAGTGCCAGGAAGGCACCGATGACAGACAGCGGAATAGACACCAGCACCACCAGGGGGTAGACCCAGTTGTCGTACAGGGCCACCATGATGAGGTATACCAGCACCAAAGAGGCCCAAAGGGCAAATCCGAGCGTTTCGATGCCCTGTTGCTGGCGCTTGAGGTCGCCGCCATATTCAATATAGCTGCCTTGTGGCAGCGCAAGCTGATCCAACTGGGCTTTGATGTCGCGTGCAACCGAACCATTTGGGCGGCCGATCACCTGGGCTTGCAGCATGACAGACGGGAGGCGGTCGCGGCGTTCCAGGCGGTTGGGCGCGTTGCTCTCGCGCACCTCGGCAAATTGCCGAAGGTATACTGCGGCACCCAGTGGATTCACAAACGACAGGTTGCGCACGTCGTCGGCACTGCGTCGGTCAAACGCATCAAGTTGGATGCGGATGGGGTATTCATAATCGCCGTCGCGGTAGCGGGCGTCCGAATTGCCGCTGAAGGCATTTTGCAACGTCAGGCCCACCTGCGCCATGGTAAGTCCGTAATCGGCCATGCGCTGGCGGTTCACATCCACCTGCACTTCGGGGTTGCCACCTTCCACCGTAGAGGCAATTTCTACGCAACCAGGCACAGCACCCATGATCTGGCGGACAGTATCTGATACCGTCAGCAAGCTGTCCAACGCCGGGCCCATAAGCATGATTTCGATGGGCGAGAACGACAAGCCCAAAATATCGATCGGGGAAGTTTTAAACCGGGCACCGGCGATGCGTTCTTCCAACTGAATTTTAGACTGCCGCGCAAATACATCAGTGGTAATGGTACGCGGAAAGCCGTAAGGCGTAAGAAAAACCTGGATTTCGGCCAGGTAAGGGTTATTCAGGCCAAATGATTTATTGTTGGCACCTACGGTGGTAAACGTGTTGACCACCTCGGGTTGTTGCCGCAGCCAGTTTTCTACGGTTTTGGTCACGTCGTCGGTTTGGGCCAACGAGGCGTCGCGGGGCAGGTTAATTTCAATCAAAAACTCGCCGCGTTCACCCGGATCAAAAAACGCATTGCCGATAAATCCTTTGGTGAGCAGCAAAAAAGAAGCGCCAAATAGTCCGGCAGCCGCCAAAACGGTGGTCCAGCGCGTCCACGGGTTTTTCAATGCCCAGCGCAGGGCCGACACAAAACCTTCCGAAAGCCAATCCAAAAATGCCTCAAAACCAAGGATAAAACGACCCACAAGGTTCTTCCCTTCGAAATGATGCACTTTGCCGATGCGCGAGGTCAGCCATGGTACCAGGGTAAACGATACCAGCAGCGACATGAGGGTGGATGTGAGCACCGTCATGCAAAACTGGCGCAACAAATTGGGTACCAGGCCAATGGTGAAAACAATGGGCAGAAACACCACCACGTCGACCAGGGTGATGCTCAAGGCGGTAAATCCGATTTCCATGCGGCCGTCGTACGATGCTTGTACGCGGTTTTTGCCCATTTCCAGGTGGCGGTATATGTTTTCGATCACTACGATGGCGTCGTCGACCAGGATGCCAATGGCCAATGACAGGCCCAGCAGCGACATGAGGTTGAGCGAATACCCAAACACCTTCATCATGACAAACGTGCTGACGATGGATGTAGGAATGGAGATGAGTACGATGGCCGCGTTGCGCAGGCTGTGCAGGAACAAGAGCATGACCACCCCCACCAGCAATACCGCCAGGAGCAGATCGTGCACCACGGCGTCGGTGGCTTTTTGGGTAAAGTTGCTGCCGTTGGCCACCACCTGGAAACGAAGGCCCTCGTCGGCATAATCTATTTCCAGTTGTTTCAGCCGGTCCAGCACGCGTTCAGACATGTCCACGGCGTTGGCGTCGCCTTGTTTACGGATGCTCAAGCCTACGGCGGGCTGTCCGCCGGTGCGGCAGATGACCTCCGGGTCGCGGATGCCGTCTTGCACGTCGGCTATGTCTTTAAGGTAAATGGACGAACCGAGTTTGTTTTTGCCGACCACCAGGTTGCGGATGTCGTCGAGTTCCAGAAATTTTCCGGCCAGCCGGATGCGCAGTTGGCCTTCTTCGCCGGAAACTTTTCCGGTGGGAAAATCCAGGTTGGCAGTCTGCACTGCTTGCGCCACTTGGAGGAGCGATAAGCCATATTGCTCGAGCCGCTGGCTGCTGATGTTCACTTTAATCTCTCGTTCTTCGCCCCCGAGCACACTCACCTGCGCCACGCCTTTCACCTGGGCAATTTCCGGGGCCACACGATTGGATACCAGGTCGAAAAAAGCGGTTCCCGTCACATTGGCCGACACACCGAGGCGCATGACCGGCAGTTCGTCCAGCGCAAATTTATTGATCACCGGCGCGCGCACCTCCCTCGGCAACGACGGCAATATCTGGTTGACTTTGCGCTGCAATTCCTGCACGGCCTGGTCTATGTCCACGGCCTGGTTGAGTTCCACGCCTACAAACGAGGCATTTTCCTGAGAGCCCACCTGAATCTGGTCTATGCCCTCCAACGAAGAAATAGCCTCTTCAATGGGCTTGCTCACGGCATTTTCCACCTCGGCTGGGGATGCACCGGGGTACAGGGTGATGATGGTGACCACTGGCGGACTGAATTTGGGCACCATCTCAATCGGCAGGGTGTAATACGATGCTATGCCGAGAAAGGTGAGCACCGCAAACAACACGATGATCAGCGATGGGCGTCGTATGGAAAGGGCCGTGAGGTTCATAGGCAGAAAGGCGAAGATACGACGGGATTGGTGAGCATCAGCGTCAAAACACCATAAAATGACTCTGGCAACAAATAGCCAACAAAGCCAGACGGGGTGGCTTCTAACCACGTTTTTATCGTGGAAATGAAGGTTTTCAGGTCGGCGAGAAGGACTTCAAGATCGACGGATTAGATGGTCAAAACACGCTCAACTAAAGAAACCAAAAGTATCTCATCACCCCATTTGGCCAAACGCCTCCACCGACATCACCTGCTGTTCCCCACTTGCCTGATCCTTGAACTTCAGCACACCCTGCGCCATTTCCTCTTCCCCGGCGATGCCCACCCACGGGATGTTTCGTTTGGCTGCATAGTCAAACGGCTTTTTCAGCTTGCCCGCCTCCGGGTACACCTCGGCCGACACGCCCAAAGCGCGCAACCTGGAAGCGCATTGGAACGCGTAGCGGTGTGTAGCTTCATCAAACGCCGCCAACAGCACCTGCACGCCTGTTTGCAGCGATTCGGGAAACACACCCAGCGTCTCCATCACGTCGTAAATGCGGTCGGCACCAAAAGAAATGCCCACGCCCGACAGCCCCGGCACACCAAATACACCCGTGAGGTCGGCATAGCGCCCGCCGCCGCCGATGCTGCCCATCTGTACGCCCACAGCGGCCACTTCCAAAATGCAGCCAGTGTAATAGGTTAGTCCGCGCGCAAGGGTAACGTCGAACACCAGTTCGTTGTGAAGGGAAACACCATCAAGGTAAGCCAACATTTGCGCCACTTCGGCTAAGCCCATACGGCCGGTTTCACTATTTTCAAAAGGGGTTTCAAGTGACTTCCAATCTTTGCTCAACAAAATACCTTCGATCTGCTCAATGGCGGCTTCACCGATGCCGCGCTCGCCGAGTTCCTTGCGCACGCCTTCGATGCCCACCTTGTCGAGTTTGTCGATGGCCACCGTCATGTCCATAAAACGATCGGCAATGCCGGCTGCTTCGGCGATGCCGTAGAGTATTTTTCGGTTGTTGAATTTGATGGTGACCGGCACGCGCAGGTCGCGGAACGCCTGGTCATAAATCTGAATGAGTTCGGCTTCGTAGAGCAGGCTGTCGGAGCCTATCACGTCGGCGTCGCACTGGTAAAACTCGCGGTAGCGGCCTTTTTGGGGCCGGTCGGCGCGCCACACAGGCTGAATCTGATAGCGCTTGAAGGGGAACACGAGTTCGTTGCGGTGCATGACCACATAGCGGGCAAAGGGCACGGTGAGGTCGTAGCGCAGGCCGCGGCGGCTGATGTCGGGCAACAATCGGGCGGCATCGCGGTTGGCCAGCGCGTCGGCATCGGCGTCTTTGAGGAAGTCGCCGTTGTTCAGGATTTTGAACAGCAATTTGTCGCCCTCGTCGCCGTATTTGCCGGTGAGGGTGCTCAGGTTTTCCATGCTCGGCGTCTCTAAGGGTTGGAAACCATAGAGGGAAAACGCCTTGCGGATGGTATCAAAAATGTAGGCGCGTTTGCGCACCTGTTCGGGCCCGAAGTCACGAGTGCCTTCGGGAATACCGGGTTTTTGCATGTGTACAGGTTTTTTTTGGGACGACCGGATCAGTGGCCGGCGGCCATGGCAGCGGCGACATTGCCAAACAACAGGCCTTTGGGCGCCAGCGACAACAAAATGAGCA
>JBMOHO010000294.1:0-4945 GCA_049317805.1 Saprospiraceae bacterium | reverse complement strand
AGATCATCACATCGCCGTCATCGTAGTATTCCAGTAAATCCTTGAAAATGCGGTGTTCAATTTTGCCAGTATCCTTATGGATGACCATGAGGCGGCTTTGATCGCGTTCCGGAGAAGGGTGCTGTGCTACCAGTTCCTGAGGAAGCGTAAAATTAAAATTCGAGAGTTTCGTACGCATAGTTGTTGGTACGTGGTGCAGCACTGCCGGTCACACCGGTGCGTGCCATCTAAGGGTTAGTCCTGCTGTGGAAAAATGGGTTTCCAAGCCCCTTTTGTCATGGGGGCTTAAAAATGGCTGCAAAAATACATTATTTTAACAAACAATCAAAATGTTTTTTTTTGCAACGACTAAGCAGTGACAGGAGTCGATTTGGAATATCGCTTGCGGTCGTGTTCTTTGAGGTACACTTTGCGCAGGCGGATGTTCTGTGGAGTCACCTCTACATATTCGTCTTCCTGGATGTATTCCAGCGCTTCTTCCAGGCTGAAGCGTCGTGGTGGCGGCAAGGAGGCTTTATCATCGGCACCTGAAGAGCGCATGTTGGTGAGCTTCTTGGTTTTGGTCACGTTGATGACGAGGTCGCCCGGACGGTTGTTTTCGCCGATCACCTGTCCTTCGTATACTTCTTCCCCCGGATCGATGAAGAATGTACCGCGGTCTTGCAGGTTGTCGAGGGCATAAGGGATGGCGGTACCATTTTCGAGCACGATGAGCGAACCGTTTTGGCGACCAGGCAAATCGCCTTTCAGGGGCTCATACTGGAGGAAACGGTGGGTCATGACGGCCTCGCCCTGGGTGGCGGTGAGTACGTTGGAGCGCAGGCCGATGATGCCGCGGGAGGGGATTTCGAAACGAAGGGTGAAGCGGTCGTTTTTAGGCTCCATGCTTTTCATCACGCCTTTTCGGCGGGTCACCAGTTCGATGCACTTGCCACTGCTTTCTTCCGGCACGTCAATGGTGAGTTCTTCGATGGGTTCGCTTTTCACGCCGTCAATTTCTTTGACGATGACGCGTGGCTGGCCAATCTGAAGTTCATAGCCTTCGCGGCGCATGGTTTCAATGAGGATAGCGAGGTGCAATACGCCGCGGCCAAACACCAGGAAAGAATCGGCCGAGCCGGTTTCCAGGAGGCGCATGGCGAGGTTCTTTTCCAACTCCTTCTCCAGGCGCTCGCGGATGTGGCGGCTGGTGACGAACTTGCCCTCTTTGCCGAAAAACGGCGAGTCGTTGATGGTAAAGAGCATGCTCATGGTGGGCTCGTCGATGGAGATCGTTTCGAGCGCCTCCGGATTGTCGTAGTCAGCGATGGTATCGCCGATTTCAAACCCTTCTACGCCAACGACTGCACAGATGTCGCCGGCTTTCACCTGCTGCACCTCTTTTTTGCCCATGCCTTCGAACACATAAAGGCTTTTAATGCGTTGCTTGATGACAGAGCCGTCTTTTTTAACCAGGGAAACGGGCTGGTTGCTCTTCAGTTCGCCCCGCAGGAGCCGACCGATGGCGATGCGGCCAATGAAGTTGGAGAAGTCGAGCGACGTGATCATGAGCTGCGGTGTGCCTTCCAACACAATGGGCGGCGGGATGTGTTCTACGATGGCTTCGAGGAGCGGCGTGATGTCTTCGGTGACCACTTTCCAGTCGTTGCTCATCCATCCTTGTTTGGCGGAGCCGTAGATGGTGGGGAAGTCGAGCTGCTCTTCTGTGGCGTCGAGGGCAAACATGAGTTCGAACACCTGTTCGTAAGCCCAATCCGGGTTGCAGTTGGGTTTATCCACTTTATTAATGACTACGATGGGTGTTTTGCCCATTTCAAGGGCTTTTTGGAGCACGAAGCGCGTTTGAGGCATGGGGCCTTCAAAGGCGTCGACGAGCAGCAGCACGCCGTCGGCCATGTTGAGTACCCGTTCTACCTCCCCGCCGAAGTCGGCGTGGCCCGGGGTATCGATGATGTTGATTTTGGTATCTTTGTACGTAATCGACACGTTTTTGGCGAGGATGGTGATGCCGCGCTCGCGTTCGAGGTCGTTGTTGTCGAGGATGAGGTCGCCGGTGAGTTCGTGTTCTTTAAACAGTTTGGCGGTATGGATCATTTTATCGACCAAGGTGGTTTTGCCGTGGTCAACGTGCGCGATGATGGCGATGTTGCGGATGTTCATGCAATGGTTTTAAGACCCCCAAAAATGGGGGCCGCTTTTTTGAAGCCGCAAAAGTACGCCCATTTTTGTTCTCATGATAGGGTAGGGCAGCGAACAAATTGTTAAGCCTTCATTTATGGGGGGTATTATGAGCAAAGTTCACATTTACTTAATAAAAAAAAATCTTTTGTTGTTGGCGCACTTGTCTACTTTTGTGCATTCCTACGGACATCCCACCCGGCATTCCGGTACTCTTTTTGAAGTTAAGCCATCGAAAGAGCCAATTGAAAGCGCATACCCACGGTATTGCCGGGTTTTTTTTGAATTTATGTATTGGATCATAGGCGCGACGGCCTTTTTGGCTTCGTTGCTCACTCTGTTCTCCGGCTTTGGTCTTGGTACCATCTTGTTGCCGGTCATGGGGCTTTTCTTTCCTGTTCATGTAGCTGTTGCCCTCACGGGCGTGGTGCATCTCCTCAACAACATTTTCAAGCTCACGCTGGTCGGTCGTCATGCCGATCAGTCCATGGTGTGGCGTTTCGGCATTCCCTCGGTATTGGGCGGCCTGCTGGGTGCCTGGCTGTTGTCGCAACTGGTGCATGCGCCATTGTGGTTTGTCTGGCATTGGGGCGGAGCTGCCTTCGAGGTCACGTACATCAAAGTAGTGATTGGCCTGCTGATGATGGTGTTTGCGTTTCAGGAACTCAGTCCGGCCGGTCGGCGGATGCAGTTCGGCCCGCAGTACCTGCGTTTAGGCGGCTTGATCAGCGGTTTTTTTGGCGGCTTGAGCGGGCACCAGGGCGCCTTGCGTTCGGCCTTTTTGATCAATGCCGGTTTGGACAAGTCGGCCTTCATTGCCACCGGCGTGGTCATCGCTTGCCTGGTAGACCTGACGCGGCTGCCGGTATACTTCGGCCGTTTCCTTGGTGCGGAAGCAGGCACCAACTGGGGGGTGTTGCTTACGGCCACCCTTTGCGCTTTTGCCGGGGCGTTTATCGGAACCCGCTACATGCAGAAAGTGACGGTGGAGGCGGTGCGCTGGATCACCGGTGTGCTGATTGTGGTGATTGGGGTGTTGCTGGTGTTGGGCGTGTTGTGATTTGGGGGCAGGGACATACATTAACATTTAGACAATACAGGCAGTTGCGCTTTCGGATGTTTATTGTGCCTGTCCGTAACGAAACAGCGGCAGTGTTCGTGCAAGACGCCTATTGCATTTGCTATTGAAGACGCCAGGTGGTGGCCATTAGTTGCTATATTTGCAGGGCAAACACCACACGCATGAACCAAAAACTCCCCCTGGGGCTACAGGATTTCCGAGGCATCATCGAAGGCGATTACAAATATATTGATAAAACAAAATATTTGTATCGGATGGCCTCGAGTGGAAAATATTATTTCCTGTCCCGTCCGCGCCGTTTCGGCAAGTCCATCACCATCGCCACGCTGCACGAGTTGTACAGCGGCAGCCGGGAGTTGTTTGAGGGCTTGTGGATACAGGATAAATGGGACTGGAGCCGTAAGCACCCGGTGCTGCGGTTTACCTTAACCGGCATCGGGTTTGTTGAGCAAGGGCTTGAAGCGGCTTTGCACCACTTGTTAGACAAAAACATACAGGAGCATGGGCTGACACCAGTCGATTTTTCCATCAGCGGCAAATTTGAACATCTTATTCAGCAGCTTGCGCCCAACGGTAAGGTGGTCGTGTTGATCGATGAGTACGATGCGCCCATTATTCATTATTTGGGCGCAGACACCGAACGCGCCATCCAAAACCGGGAATTGCTGCGGGAGTTTTATACCGTGCTCAAAAACAACGACCAGCATCTCGAATTCGTGTTGCTCACCGGCGTGAGCAAATTCAGCAAAACGGGCATTTTTTCGGGCCTGAACAACCTTACTGACCTGACCATGCACCCCGAATACGCCACCATGCTGGGCTACACACAGGCGGAACTGGAGCACAATTTCAGCGAGGAGATCGAAGCCACCGCCCAACACATGGGCCTGACGCGCAGCGCCCTGCTGGAGGACATGCGTGTGTGGTACAACGGGTATCGGTTCGAAGAAAAATCGGAAACGGTTTACAACCCCGTATCCATCAACAATTTTTTCAGCGTCAAAAAATTTGAAAACTTCTGGTTTGCCACCGGCACGCCCACGTTTTTGATCAATTTGCTCAAAAAAGAGGGCATTTATGCGCTCAACCCAGGGGAACAAACCGTGCTGGACTTTGACAGCTTCGACCTGGAGGACATCCGCCCCTACGGCCTGCTGTACCAGACGGGCTATCTCACCATCCAGTCCCGCGACAGCTACGGGCAGTACACCCTCGATTACCCCAACCTGGAGGTGAAAAATGCCATGGTGTCCTACCTGTTGGAAGCCTTCGGCGGGGTATCCAAAGGCGCGGGGGTCTCTATGGCGATCCGAATGGAAAAAGCATTTGTAGCCAACGATGTAGACACGGTGATGCGCACACTCCAGGACATTTTTGCCAGCATACCTTATTTTCTGTACGAAAAATACCCCGAAAAGTTTTTCCACGCCGCCATCCACCTGCTGTTTACTTACATGGGCATCCGCATCCACAGCGAAGTGTGCACCTCCGACGGGCGGGTGGACAGCATGGTGGAAACCCCCACACACGTGTACATCTTAGAGTACAAACTCGACAAAAGTCCGGAAGAGGCGCTACAACAAATCAGGCGCAAAAAATACTACCGCAGCGCCTGGGAACTGGGCAAGCCTGTGGTGGGCGTCGGGGTGAATTTTTCGAGCGAAACGAAGAATATTGAGGGTTGGG
>JBMOHO010000293.1:0-4955 GCA_049317805.1 Saprospiraceae bacterium | reverse complement strand
GAATGGACGTACGTGGCCGAGGTGAAAGGCCAGTTTGACCCCGGGCTTTACCCCACCGACCCGGCGCTGCGTTTGCGGGTGGGCGCGCAGGTCATGTTTGTCAAAAACGATTTAATCGAGCGGCAGTTTGTAAACGGCAGCATCGGCACAGTAGTAGATCTGGGTACGGAAAAAGTGGTGGTAGACCTGCGGGAAAACGGCAAAAGCATGCGCATCGACGTGAGTCCGCTCGAATGGGAGCTCACTCGGTATAAACCCGACACCACCGGCGGCATCACTACTGAAATCATCGGTTCTTTCCGACAGTACCCCCTCAAACTGGCGTGGGGCATCACCATCCACAAAAGCCAGGGCAAAACGTTTGACCGCTGCATCATTGACCTCGGGGGCGGCGCATTCGAACATGGACAATTGTACGTAGCCCTCAGCCGTTGCCGAACCCTCGACGGATTGGTGCTCAAACAGCCCATCCGTTTTCAAGATGTCATTACAGACGAACGCGTTGTCGAGTTTTATCAACAAGCATTTCGGTAACGCTTATTAAGTATTTGATAAATATTGGCATCCTATCTCAAAACTTAACCATTCAGACTACCTTCGCACATCCTTATATCAAAACAAATTTCCTTTTCATTACCACACCCACACCCACTCAAAACTCTACAACTCAAAACTCAAAACTAAACAACCATGTCTATCCAATCAAAGTATCAGCCCGTCCTCGACCTGGGCGAAAACATCGGCGTCGTAAGCGGCGGCCACGAAGAAGTTGACGGCCAACTCAAAGTATGGGGTTCTGTAGACTGCCTGTACAAGAAAAACCAGATCTGGGACAAAATCAAGTCCATCGGTGGCGATTCCCCATCTGACATTGTTGCCGACATCACCGTGTTGCAAGACGCATACTACGCCAAGCACGAGGTGTCTTCAGGTGAGAGCCTGAGCCTCATCGCCAAGCACTACTACGGTGACATGATGGACTACAAAAAAATCTTTGAGGCCAACCGCGACATCCTGGATGACGCTGACCACATCAAGCCGGGTCAGGTGTTGACCATCCCGAATCCTTAATCGGTTTCAAGGCGTTTGCACGCTTTTTCATAAGGGCTGTTCCGTACAAACGGGACAGCCTTTGTTGTTTTTTCCTTGCCGGTTTGTATTTTGGCGGCCTAAATGGATATGTTATGTGCAAGCGCTGTTTCCGGGTGCTTTATTTGCTCGTGTTGCTCCTGCCTGTCTTCGCCTTGGGCCAGTCTGTCCGCCCTAAAGTGGGTCTGGTGCTCAGCGGAGGGGCCGCAAAAGGCCTGGCGCATATCCCACTGTTGAAAACGTTGGATTCCCTGGGCATCGTACCCGACTACATCACGGGTACCAGCATGGGTTCCATCATTGGCGGGCTGTACGCTGCAGGTTATTCGGGCGATTCGTTGGAAACGCTCACTACACAGTTGCCCTGGGATGATCTGCTCAACGACCGCATACCGTTTACCGATATTGCCATTGAAGAACAGGATGAATACGGAAAATACATCCTGGAGTTGCCGTTCGAGGGGCTGATTCCCAGGATGCCGCTTGGTCTGGTGGGCGGACAGCGCCTTGAGCAGGTGCTCGCGCGCCTGACCTATCCGGTGAGCCACATTACTGATTTTAACAAATTGCCCATTCCGTTTAACTGTGTGGCCTCAGACGTCGTGGAGGGCAAACCCTATGTGTTCAAACAGGGCAACCTGGCGCAGGCCATGCGCGCCAGCATGGCTATTCCCCTGTTTTTTACCCCCGTCCAACTGGATTCCCTGTTGCTCGTAGACGGCATGATGTTTTCCAACCTGCCGGTCAGTTATTGCCGCGACATGGGGGCAGATTTCATCATTGGTTGCGACGTGGGGGGCGGTCTGTTTACCAAAGACGAACTCACATCGATGCCCATGGTCCTTTACCAGGCCGCTATTTTGGGCAGCAGCGCCGATTTTGAAAAACAAAAAGCCGACTGCGACATTTTTATCGACGCCTATAAATACATCCGTCCGGGACCGCTTGATTTTAGCCGGTATCCTGAAATCCTGTTGGCGGGCGACTCGGCTGTGCAGGATGCCATGCCCAAACTGATGCACCTGGCAGATCTGTTGCGGGCCAATCCGGGCGTTCCCCGCGAACCGTACCATAAGCCTGACGTGTTTGTGCTCCGCGACCTGTCAACCAAAGGACTCAGCAAAAGCAATCAAACGCTTGCGCTGGGTAAATTTGGATTGGTTCCCGGGGATACCCTCACGTTCAACAGCATTGAAAACGGCATTGCCGACATGTATGGCACCCGACTTTTCAGCAAAGTGGGCTACCAACTGCTTCCGGTGAACAACACCCAGGCCGACCTGGTGATCGTGGTGGAAGAAGCGCGGCCTTCTACCGGTAAATTTGCCCTGCACTTCGACACCGAACGCGGCGCGGGCCTCATCCTCAACTATACTGCCCGCAACATGCTGGGCAACGGCTCGAGGATAGTGATGAGTGCCGACCTGGCCGAAACGCCCCGGGCGCGCTTGAATTATTACCGGTATCTGGATGCCAAAAGCAAACATTGGTTGTTTGTACAAGGTTATTTTGAACGGCAGGTGCAAAACACGTTCATCGGTACGGGTGCGCTTGGCAACCTCACGGAGACCTATGCAAACGGCGAGGTGCACATCCGATACGATTTTAACCGGGTTACCTATACCGGTTTGGGGTTTCAATACGAGCACACCCGGCTAAAACCAAAAGTGAATCCAATAGACCTGGCTGCCCGCGGGCCAAAGGAAATTGAGGCGTATACGTATGACCGCTTCAGCGCCGTTTTTCAGTTTAAACGCAACACCTTCGACAAGGTGTTTTACCCCACCAAAGGCCTGAATTTGTTTTTTGAGTCGAAGTGGATGTTTGCCAACCTCCACGACGCACAGTATTTGTTGACCGATGCCGACGGCACGAGCTCGGAGTTGAAAATCACCGATCCCATCAATCCGTACCTGCGTTTGCACCTGCGGGTGCAGCAGCTTTGGAAATTATCGCCCCGTTGGTCGTGGCTTGTGCGCGCAGAATTGGGTACCACCATAGAAACCGGCGCGTTTGAACCCGGCGTATCCTACCGGGAAAATGCGCAGGGCGACTTTTTTCAGGTGGGTGGCCCCTGGCAACGGCCGCGTACCTGGGTAACGCCTTTTTTCGGATTGCGGGAGCAGGAACTCATTGTGCCGCAATACCTGTTGTTGGGCTTCGGCGCGCAATACAGTCCGGTGAAAGACCTGTACCTCATTCCCGTTGTCAATGTGCTGGGTGCGGCCAACAACGACGACTGGTTGCGCTCCATCGGGAACACCAATTTTACCCGGGGGCCATTGCCCGACGCCACCTGGGGCCGCAGCGGCGCAGGCATCAGCATTGCGTACCATTCCATACTCGGTCCGCTCCAGTTTACCTATGCACGCACGTTTGAAACCGGACAGGTTCGGGCGTTTTTAAACTTGGGCTACACTTTTTAGATGAACGAAGTATACCAAAACAAATAACTTTGCCTCTCCAACCCATACAACATGGAACAACTACAAGCATATTTTACCGAAAACCGGCAGCGTTACCTAGACGAACTGCTCGAATTGCTTCGCATCCCGTCTGTCAGTGCCGACCCGAAATATGCCGGTGACGTGCGCCGCATGGCCGAAGCCACAGCCGAACACCTGCGCAGGGCTGGCGTCGACACCGTGGAAATCCACGAAACACCTGGCCACCCGATTGTCTATGGCCAAAAAATGATTGATCCCAAAGCACCCACGGTGCTGGTGTACGGTCACTATGATGTGCAGCCCGCCGATCCGCTGGAATTGTGGGACAGCCCGCCGTTTGAGCCGGTGGTGAAAAAAACAGACTTGCACCCCGAAGGCGCCATTTATGCCCGTGGTTCGTGCGACGACAAAGGCCAGTTTTTTATGCATGTGAAAGCCTTTGAGGCCATGCAAAAAAACAGTCTGCTGCCCTGCAACGTCAAGTTTATGATCGAAGGCGAAGAAGAGGTGGGCTCCAAAAACCTGGAAAACTTTTGCCGCGCCAACATCGAGAAATTAGCCTGCGACGTGGTGCTCATTTCTGACACCAGCGTGATTGCCAATGATACCCCCAGCCTCACCGTGGGCCTCCGCGGCCTTTGTTACATGGAGGTGGAAGTGGTGGGTCCAAACAAAGACCTGCACTCCGGCGTGTACGGCGGCGCCGTGGCCAATCCGGTCAATGTGCTGTGCGACATGATCAGCAAATTGCACGACGCCGACCGCCGCGTAACCATTCCCGGTTTTTACGACGACGTGGTGGATGTCAGCGCCGAGGAACGCACCATGATGAACGAAGCGCCGTATGATGAAGCGCAATACATGACCGATCTGAAAGTGAAAGGCCTGATGGGCGAAAAAGGCTACACCACCATTGAGCGCACAGGCATTCGTCCAACCCTTGACGTCAACGGCTTGTGGGGCGGTTACATCGGCGAAGGCGCCAAAACCGTGCTGCCCTCAAAGGCCAATGCCAAAATATCGATGCGGCTTGTATCAAACCAGGACCCGGAGCACATCGAAAAACTGTTTACCGATTACTTCATCAGCCTGGCGCCAGCCGGTGTGACGGTCAAGGTGACGCCCCACCACGGCGGGCATCCGGTAGTGGTTACCACAGACTCCGTTGAATACCGCGCCGCCGAAAAAGCCATGGAAAACGCCTACGGAAAACGCCCGCTTCCACAATACGGTGGCGGCAGCATACCCATTGTCGCCATGTTTTCCCAGGTACTCAGCGTCAGCTCCGTGCTCATGGGCTTTGGACTGGACTCCGACGACATTCACTCGCCCAATGAACATTACGGCCTGTTCAACTATTACAAAGGCATCGAAACCATCCCGTATTTTTACAAACATTACGCAGCAATGCGCTCCTAA
>JBMOHO010000292.1:0-4960 GCA_049317805.1 Saprospiraceae bacterium | reverse complement strand
ATTCCAAAAGTCTGCCATGACTTCCCCGGCCGCCTGATACGCGCCGATCATGAGGGTGTTGCCATACAGGGCCATGCCCCCGATGGATGGTGGCAAGTTGATGCCGTCGGCGTCAAGAAGGTATTGGTTCATGCCATCCTGTCCCTCCATGGGCGGTGCCCAGCTTTGGAAGTCGCTGGAGAAAAAACCGGCAATGCCGCCCCAGGGTTCGCCGGTGGCGGGGTTTCCGGCGCGTTGCCACGCTTCGCCGAGGCAATCGCCGGCGCCGTTGTCTGTAAAATCGCCTGTGCAACACGCCACGGCAATGAGGATGGGGAAACGCCCGGTGTTGCGCATGTTGGCCACGGCGTCGGTGTTGAAGTTGCCGCTGGCCAGGCCCTGTTCCCAACCGTGGCCGGTGTAGTTGTACAGGCAGGCACCGCGCGTGTTCATGAGGTCAACAATGGGTCCGTTGGTAGGGTCGCCGTCGGCATCCGCAGAAGGATGGCCCGGGGTAGGGGAAATACCGCTGTGGTTGCCGTCGTAAAACTCCCAGTATTGTTCAAAGCCGTCGGTCAGGTGTTTGGCTTTCCATTCGTTGCCCTGTTCATAATCGGCCTGGTTGTCGTCGCCAATGCCCTGGCCCTCATTGGAGCAGGAAGCCAGACCGGTTGCGCACCAGTTGGCGGTGGAGTCCACAAGGGGTTGTTTTTCGTAGCTTAGAATGCGGTTGACCATAATGGCCAATTGGGCGGAATCGGCAGCATGGAGGCGTCCGGTGAATATTTCCTGCACGTGGTCGTTGCCACTCATGTATCCAAAACAGTTATCGCAAGCATATAAAGTACCGCCGCTCTCGCGCATTTGCGGTTCAAGGGCTTCGTTGTCGCCCACCAGCAGCAGGTATTGAATGCCGTGTTGTGCGTAATAATCGGATACGAATTGGTACACCTGGTCGGCGTTGTTGGAGCCTATTTGCGAAAGGGGTACAAAAGTGGTGTGGATGCCCGACTGGCGTTTCCAGGCCAGGAGCGGCTCCAGACCAGCTTCGTAAGCATCTGGAGCAATCACCAGCAGTTTTTCCGGTTCATCTGCGCCTTTGGAGGCTGCGGAGGCGCGGTAATTCAGGAAACTTTTTTGGAAAACAGCTTCAAAGGCGCGGCCATTGTCGTTGGGGACATCTTGTGTGATTTCGTTTTCGCCCCGTCCGCCGGTGGCGTAAATGCGCAAGGTAAAATGATGGTAAAACCGCAGGGACTGCCGCTGGGGGTTGTATTGCAGGGGTTGGAGCCAAATGGACTGCCCGCGCACGTTGCGCTGGATAAACGGTGTCTTCAACTCGGCCAGGGCGCCTGGATAAAAAGCGTCTTGTTGATATGGTTCGCCTTTGACGTAGGGGCGGGTTGCGGGGTCAACAATGCGTTTCAGGTTGCCTTTGGAAGGCGCTACTTGCACATGGCTGAATTCGGTGTAGTCGCTTTCGAGCACTTCCACCGCCATATTGCCGGTGGAGGGAATTTGGAGCAATCGCGCGATTTTGGGCAGGTCGGGCGCTCCTTTGACCATCAACGGCGTGCCGCCGTCTACTTGCAGTGTCAACGCCGCACCGTCGGGCGTTTGCAAGTTGTTTTGCAAAAAGCCGTCGATGCTGATTTGTATAACGATTTCATCGTAGGTATCAGACAGGACATCCACTTTGGTCTGGCTGGACGTTTGGGCCAGCAACGCACTTAAAGAAACGCAGGAGATCAGGAACGCGATGAGGTTTTTCATCCGGAAACGAGTTGTTTAGTGGACAATAAGAAATGGGATGTTGTATGGTGGTGTTGAGAGGTTGTACAAGCCCGCCGGCCATGCGGATACGTCGACCTGCCATTGTGCCCCGGAGGCCAGGGTAGCTTGTCGGCGCATGTTTCCCGCAGGGTCTACAAGCTGAAAAGACCGGGGAGCGTTATGGCTGTTTTGAACCGACAGCACATGATGGGCCGGGTTGGGAAAAAGCTTCAGACCCGTGTTGCGATCAACGGTTTGAACCGTTGTGATGCCCGGGGTGTGCAGGCTGAAAAATACGTCGTGAAACTCCGTTTGGTCGGCGGCATTGTATACCCTGAACCAGTACCAGGCGTCGCCAGCCCAAAGTCCGGGTTGCACGATGAGTTTCAGGTACGGTTGTACGCCGGGTGGTGCCGGGTTCATGTAACCCGATCCGGGCACGCCGATGTAACAGGCGCCGTAATCGCACAGGTCTGCGTTCCAGCCATCGGGCAGGCTTTCTTCCATGCGCCGCCAGCGGAGTTGCAGGCTATCATTGGTAAGGTTTTCGAAGTATAGAAAAACCACGTTTGCCAGTTCCAGACCAATTTCTTCCTGTACAAGCGGCGCTGGTGTGGGGCTGAAGGTTTGTCCAATGACCGAAGTCAAGGACAAAAAAACCGTTATAATGGGTAAAAACAAGCGCATAAAGGAACAAATGGGATCAAAACTTGTACTTTGCCGAGTTTAGCAGGGCAAATTACGGTTTTTTTTCAAAAAAGCACTGCTTCAACAGGGGTTTGTCCTGAATCAACAGGGTAAGTTTATGGCATTTACAAAAGTCAAAAGCGGCTACACCGCTACCGGCGCTTTGATGGCAGGCCACGGATTGTACTGCTCAAGCACAAAATCTTCAAACTGAAAAGCAAACAAATCATTTACTGCCGGATTCAGGTGCATTTGTGGCAGCGGGCGGGGCTCACGGCTCAGTTGGAGTTCCACTTGTTCCATGTGGTTGTTGTAAATGTGTACATCGCCGAAAGTATGCACAAAATCGCCCGGCGCCAAACCGGTCACTTGCGCGATCATGCAGGTGAGCAGGGCGTAAGAAGCAATGTTGAAAGGGACGCCAAGGAACACATCGGCGCTGCGCTGGTAAAGCTGGCAGGAAAGTCGGCCGTCGGCCACATAAAACTGAAACAGGCAATGGCAGGGGGCGAGGGCCATATCGGGTATTTCAGGCACATTCCAGGCGCTCACCACCATGCGGCGGCTATCGGGGTTGGTATGTAAGGTGTGGAGGAGGTCTTTGATCTGGTCAACCGTGCGGCCGTCTGCGCCCGTCCAGGATCGCCATTGTTTGCCGTACACAGGGCCGAGGTCGCCATCGGGTCGCGCCCATTCATCCCAGATGCTCACACCGTTGTCCCTCAGGTATTGCACGTTGGTGTCGCCCCGGAGGAACCAGAGCAGTTCATAAATGATGCTTTTGAGGTGCACTTTTTTGGTGGTGACGAGCGGAAAACCGTCCTGAAGGTCAAAACGCATCTGGTAGCCAAATACGCTGCGGGTACCGGTTCCGGTGCGGTCGGATTTGTCGGCGCCGTGGGCGAGGATGTGGCGGAGGAGGTCGTGGTAGGCTTGCATGATAAACGGGTAGATCGGTTTGAGGGACAAAGATAAAGGAGTTTAGGGTGTGTCCGAAGCCAATGGCGCGGGCCGGTATATGTGTGCTAAAATTATTGTTTTTTATAAAAAAGTTTGACTAATTTTGCAATCAAATTTTAATTTAGTAAACCTTTTTTTATATGTTTTATGAAAGAACAGTGCTGCCGGATCTGATCAGGCACTTAACCACCAAACAGGTCACGGTGCTGACTGGAATGAGGCGCACCGGTAAAACCACGCTGCTGAAGCACTTAATGGCACTTTCCGATATTCGTCAGAAGTTGTTTTTTGACTTGGAGCGTATTGATTTCAGGGAATTGTTTTCCGAAAAAAACTACGAGGCCATCGTGTATGCACTTGGACAGCAGGGCATTCGGTTCAATGAAAAAGTACTCATTGGCATCGATGAAATCCAATTGGTGCCGAACCTACCCAGTGTGATCAAATACCTGTATGATACTTACGACATCAAGTTTATCCTTACCGGATCCAGTTCGTACTACCTGAAAAACAGGTTTGAAGAGTCCATGGCCGGCAGGAAAAAGATTTTCGAAATTTATCCGCTCCGTTTTGGAGAAATGCTGACTTTCCAGGGTGTTGCACATCATTTACACTCAGGCACTTTTGCAGACACCCCTTTCATCATGTCCGAATACAACCGTTTGAAACACCATTATAATGAGTACATAGATTACGGCGGGTTTCCAGAGGTGGTGCTTACCAACGACACCCGGAGCAAGCGCGATCTGATAGGCGACATTCTCAGTTCTTACATGAACTACGACATCGCTTCGTTTACGGATTTTAAAAAAAGCGAAGAAGCGTATAACCTCATCAAGCTGTTGGCGGCGCGCACCGGCTCCAGGGTGGAAATAGCAAAATTAAGTTCGTTGACCCGTTTGTCTCGAAATGCAGTTGAAAATTATCTGGCCTTGTTCGAACAATCTTACCTGATCAAAACCATTCCGGTTACATCCAACAGCCCTGAAAGGGAAATTGTCAAAGCACGCAAATTATATTTCCTAGACAATGGCATTGCCGCATTTGCCGCCGGCCTCGGAAGCGGGGCCAAATTTGAGAATGCTGTATTCAATCAGTTGCGTCCATACGGGGAATTGTCCTACTACGCCCTCAAAACGGGCAATGAAATTGATTTTGTGCTGGATAAGGAAGCAGCATTCGAAGCGAAAGAAACCGGCTCAGAGTCCGATTTGAAAAACACTCGTTCTCTGGCACGGAATATCGGCGTCCTGCGGGGTTATGTGGTTGGTCGGTATCCAACACATGTGTTTGAGGGATTTATTTGGGGTGGAGATATCCGTTGACGTCAAGGGTGTGCAACTTTATTGCAGTTGTTGCCGTTTCTTTGCATTTATTCGGCGACTGAAGTCGCGCCACTGCACTATGTGCATTTATTCGGCGACTGAAGTCGTGTCACTGCACTATGTGCATTTATTCGGCGACTGAAGTCGCGCCACTGCACTATTTGCATTTATTCGGCTACTAAAGTCGTGTCACTGCACTATGTGCATTTATTCGGCGACTGAAGTCGTGTCACTGC
>JBMOHO010000291.1:0-4971 GCA_049317805.1 Saprospiraceae bacterium | reverse complement strand
CGGGTGTGGCCATCGGATTGGCGTGGACTTCAGTGGGTGGCGACATCCTCTTCATTGAGGTCAGCCTCAACAAAGGCAATGGCCGCCTTCAACTGACCGGCAACCTCGGCGAAGTGATGAAAGAAAGCGCCAGCACAGCCCTCAGCTACCTCAAAGCGCATGCGCAACTGCTGGGCATTGACCCGGACCTGTTTGAAAAAACAGACATCCACGTACACGTGCCCGAAGGCGCCATACCCAAGGACGGCCCTTCTGCCGGCGTAACCATGCTCACGGCGCTTACTTCCGCATTCACCCAGCAGGCCATCAAACCGTTCCTCGCCATGACCGGCGAGATCACCCTGCGCGGCAAAGTGCTGCCGGTGGGGGGCATCAAGGAGAAAATACTGGCGGCCAAACGCGCCGGACTCAAAGAGGTGCTGCTGTGCCGCGAAAACGAAAAACATGTGCTGGAAATTGAGCCCGAATACATTAAAGGACTCACATTCCAATACGTGACGACCATGGAGGAAGTGCTGGTGCACGCCTTGCAGGAAAAACCGCTGCCGCCTACTCCCACAACACCTCGGCGTCGGGGTGTTGAAGCAACGGCCTAACCCATTTGGCAGATTTTCAAAACTTGAACATTGAACATTGAACATTTTTTTTAATTTAAAATTTGTTCAATGTTCAATGTTCAACGTTCAAGGAGTTGTCAGGCATTTCAGCGTATAAATCCCAGCGGATACACCACGTATTCTATAAAAAACAAACCCCAGAAAAACAGGTAAAAGCGTTTTACCGCGCGGTCATCCTGTACGTCGAGCTGCCAGGCCATATATATAAAGGTGCCCCACAGCAATAGGTGGGCACCCACAAAAAATAAAGCCGAAGGCAACCACCCGGCCAAAGCAGCGCCAATGATGCCCGCATACGCCAGGCTTACCACCAGCACCCCTAATCGAAACGCGGAGTTTCGCCCCTGCTGTACGGCCAGAGTGCCAAATTGATATTGGGCGTCGCCAGCGGTATCCGGTATGTCTTTAAACCAGGCAATGCCCAAACTGAATGCCGCCACAAACCCCACTAAAGGCCAAATGGACGCGGGCACATCTAAGCCCCCGCCCAATTGGTACTGAAAGTGAAGGAAAAATCCGAGGTTTACCAGCACACCCCGCACCAGGGTAATGGCACCTGCCGCCCAACCGTGGTGGCGTTTGAGGTGCAAGGGCGGAAGGGAATACGCCGTGCCAATGGCTGCAATGAGGCCCACCAGGCCCAAAAATGACCACGATACCCATGCCGACAAGCCCAATGCGAGCACCAGACAGGAGACCACAATCCATCCCGCCTGGTTGCGGGTGAGTCGACCGGCCGGAATGGGCAGCCAGGGTTTGTTGATGCGGTCTACCGCTACATCGGCCCACTGATTCAGGCCTGTGATGTAAATGTTGCAGGTCAACGCCGCCAACAGGCTCCAGCCGAGTAAAGCAGGATCAAAAATACGGTTTGCGCTGGCCAACGAGTACAACGCCAGGATGCTGAGCGTACTGCCGATGAGTGTATGTGGACGGCTAAACTGCCATAGGGTGCGGAGCATGAGGGCGCGCGGCTTACTCGCCGAATATTTCCTTCAGCTTGGCCGCCAGTTGTTCGCCACGCAAGTTGCGCTGGATGATTTTGCCGTCTTTGTCTAGTAAAAGTGTTTGTGGAATGGAAGACACTGAATACAAACGGGCGTGATCGCTCGACCAGCCCTTGAGGTCACTGATGTGCTTCCACGTCAAACCATCATCTGCGATCGCTTTTTTCCATGCTTCGGCATTTTTGTCAAGGCTGACACCCAGTATTTCAAAGCCTTTCGCCTTGTATTTGTTATAGTTGGCCACCACGTTGGGGTTTTCTTTGCGGCAAGGGCCACACCAGCTTGCCCAGAAATCGACAAGCACGTATTTGCCGCGCAACTGGCTCAGCGCAAAGGTGCCGCCTTCGGGTGTGCCGCCCGACAACTCGGGTGCGGTACCTCCGGGAGTGAAAGTAACATTTTTGTTCATATCAAACTCCAAACGGCCAATTTCCCCGTAGCTGTTGGTGCGGTACGTGTCTATGTACTGCTTGGCAAAATCGGTATACAACGGGTTGTTCAGCGATTTGAGCGTTTGAACGGTACCGCCCAGGGCCATGCGGTGGGTGTATGTGCCTGCCGGAATTTTGGCGATTTGATCGGTCAGGTATTGACGCACCTGCGCTTCCGTAGCGCCCAGGGACAGCAGCTGCTGCGTGAATTTTTCAAAGGCTGTAGATACTTGCGGTTGTTCAGCGTAGCCCAGGTCAGACCATTTAACATAGCTGAAGCTCTCTTTGCCGTAAAAATCCACGATGTTGGTGTGCTTGTTGTTGTTGTCGGCAAGGAATTCCGGCTGTGTGCTCAGGGTAGCAGTGCGCCAAAGCATGGGGTTGGCGCGCTGGAGTGAGTCCAAAAATTGCTTCTTGTTGCGGCTGAGCGTTTGGGCGCGCTCCGTAATCTGGCGCTGCAGGGGTGGATTGCTGGGGTTGCTTGCCTGTTTGAATTCGCTTTGCATGGCAGCCTCTTTGTCGGTAAATTCCGTACAACGGCGCATGACCTGTTCGTACTGTTTATTGATGGCAGAGTTCACCGCACGGGCCTTCTCTATGTATTGGGCGTTGGCCCACACGGTCACTGTTGGCTCGGGGCCAAGCAAAACGCGTCCAACGGCCATTTCGCTCAAACCAATGCCGTAATATTTAGGTTGTTGCGATGCGGGAACGGAGAAAACAAACGTGCTGTCGGGCGCATATCCGGCGCGTCCCACTTTGGTGAGGGCCATGCCCGAGCCCTCGTACAGGAACAGGGAGTCGGCGTTGGTGGGCATGCTCAGGATTTTGCACGTCAGGGTCACCTTTTTTCCGGCAGTCGCCGGGGTCTGGGCCTGTATACAGAGGGGGGCAAGCAGGGCAATCAAGAGCCCAAGGGTATTTTTTTTCATGATCGTGTTGCTGTTGGTAGTAGACTTGCGGAATCAAATGCAAATTTATGTGTTTTATGGCGTAACCTCAACCACAATTGATGGCGTGAAGTACTCTATAACGGCTTCATACGCTGTGTCGCCTGCTTCGCCGCGCTCTATTTTTTTGCGTACGACATATAGAGTCCATTTTCCCGGCGATAATTTGGCGATTTGGGCCGCCGGGAAGTCGATACCCGTAGACCCGGGCGCCCCAATGATTTCCATGGGCAAAGTTTCTCGTTTTTGCGCATTTTCCCACATGAACAGCAGCGTTTCGGACGGACCCAGCGGTGCGCCCGTCCATTGAAAACGCGATGCTGTTCGGTGCGACAACATCGCCGGGGTGAAGTTGATCTTGTACAACTCTTCCATTTTCAAGGGGAGGCTGTGGGCGCTGCCCTCCTGATCAGACCAGGTCAACAAAGCGTTGGTTTCAAATCCGTGCGTTTTATCAAGCAAATAAGTGATTCCCTGCACCGGCCTCAACCGCATGGCGTCATTCATAAACGAAGGGGGATTGGGGAGTTGTACTGGCAGTGGTTTAGCGTCTGGCGTCTTTTGTGCTGAAAAGGTAGTTTCGACGTGTCCCTGGCCGTTTTCGACCAAATAACGCCAGTATACGTCGAGTGTCATTTTGGCCTTCGGAGGCTGGCTGGCACAACAAGTCAAAACAATAGCGGCTAATAGCAAAAAAAAGGTATGCTTCATGGTTGTGTGTAGGTAACTTTGCCGGCCTTCAAGGAAACAAACGGGCCTGAATGGAAAATAGAATGCGGATGCAAAGTTCGATCAAGTCGGGGGAACAGCCAACTATTTAAAAAACTGTTCACGCACCCATTCGGCTCATTCGGCCTGCTAAACGATTCATTCACTCATTAGGTCATTTTGAATAAAACAGATTACCTTAATTTTCGACGTGTTTAGCATGAAACGAGTGTTGATCACCGACGACTGTCACCCTGAATTGCTTGCCGGACTTGAACAAATGGGGTACGCCTGCGTGTTCAAGCCGAACACCACGGACGCCGAAACACGGGCGGAAATTGCCGAATATGAAGGACTGATCATCAACAGTAAAATAATGGTTGATCGGGATTTTTTAGAAGGCGCACCCCTTTTGCGTTTTGTCGGACGCCTGGGCTCAGGGATGGAAATCATCGACAAACAAGCTGCCGCCGAAAGAGGCGTAGCCATTTTCAGCAGCCCTGAAGGCAACCGCAACGCTGTAGCGGAACACGCCATGGGCATGTTGCTCACCTTGCTGAACAACCTGCACACTGCCGACGCCGAAGTACGGCATCGCATATGGCGCAGGGAGGCCAACCGGGGTGTTGAACTGGAAGGCAAAACCATAGGCATCATCGGATTCGGACACACCGGTTCCGCTTTTGCCCGAAAACTACAAGGCTGGGACATGCGTGTGCTGGCCCACGACAAGTACAAAACCGGTTTTGCCGCCGATATTCCCTGGGTGCAGGAATGCACACCGGAATTCATTCAACAGGAGGCAGACATCATTAGCCTGCACCTGCCATTACATCCAGAAACCCGGCATTATGCCAACGCGGCTTTTTTGGCCGCTTGCCGCCGGGGCATAATCCTGATCAATACCGCCCGCGGTAAATGCGTCGATACCAATGCTTTGGTAGAGGCCCTTGAAAGCGGACAGGTAGCCGGCGCTTGCCTTGACGTGTTTGAAAATGAAAAGCCCGACACGTATTCCATTGAAGAATCGGAATTGTTCGAGCGGTTATTTGGCTTTCAAAACGTGGTACTCAGTCCGCACATTGCAGGTTGGACCCACGAATCGAAGCTCAAAATGGCAAAGGTGTTGCTGGTTAAAATTGCAAGCTGGCGGACATCTGCTTCAATAGCACAAAAAGAAAGCCCGTAAAAGGTTTGGCGCTTTGCCTACAATGATTCTACTTTGCGGCCCATTAGCCATACAAGCTTCCGCCCCGCC
>JBMOHO010000290.1:0-4994 GCA_049317805.1 Saprospiraceae bacterium | reverse complement strand
AGGATTAGGTCGTAAAACACAAGTTGAAGTCGGTGTCTTGCCTACGTGTTTTCTAAGGGAAAAGCTATAGGCGTCTGTCTATACAATTGTCACTTTAAATGCTGTGCAAATTTATAGAAAAGCCAGGAGGCTTTCCATTTTTCCAGGCAATTTTAACACATAATAAAATTTCTTATACGCTTCAGGCTTTTCGGTTTGTGTAGATTTTCCTCAAACAACAGCTTTTCCGACAAACCACCTACATTTGTCGGCTGCAACAAACCATTCAGCGCTCCATGTTCTCCATAGAAAAAATACCCTTCGGCCCTTATGTTCAGCATCGCCTCCAATCGGCTGATGGGCGTACGGCCCTGCACATCGTACCCGAAGCCGGCGCCAATGCGTCGCAGATTGTGCTGAACGGCCAACCCATCCTCGACGGCTTCGAAACACCCGAAGCGCTTCTGGAAGCCAAAGGCGGCAAAAGCGCGGTGCTGTTTCCTTTTCCCAACCGCCTCCAAGACGGCGCGTACACCTGGAACGGCCAGACGCATCAGTTCCCGATCAACAACCCCGCTACTGCAAATGCCATCCACGGTTTTGTGCGCAAAGAAGCGTTTGAGGTCGATCAGGTGGTGCTGGCAAACCATTACGCTTCCATCAATTGCTCGTACCACTACAGCGGCAAGTACGACCATTTTCCGTTTCCGTTTCAGCTCGACCTGGAGTTTTCGGTTTACACCCGTGGCATATTCCGACTCTCAGTGACGGTGCGCAACCTCAACCATTTTGACATGCCCGTGGGTTTCGGCTGGCATCCGTATTTCAAATTGGCCGACACCACCGACGCGCACGCCCTTCAGCTGCCGCCTTGCGACCTGGTGGAAGTAGACGCCCGCCTGCTGCCCACCGGAGTCCGTACCCCATACAATGCGTTTTCACCCGCAAAGGTCGTCCCCGTTGAGGCCACCCGATTGGACAATTGTTTTGCCTACGCTGGCCACGACGAGGCTTACGCCCTCACCCTCCAGGGGCCTGCCGGGCAACTGCACCTGAAAACAGACGCCGCGTCGTTTCCCTTTTTCCAGATTTTTACACCCGACGACCGCCTGAGCATCGCCCTCGAACCCATGTCGTGCAACGTCGACGCCCTCAATAACCACGATGGCCTCGTCCAATTGGCCCCAAACGCCACCTGGCACGCCACCATTGAAGTGCAACTGATATACCCCCCTACAAACACCTACCAATATGAACGCCACGACCACCCAAACAACATCAACCCAAAAACAACCGACTAACCGACTAACAACTAACAGACTAACGACTAACCGACTAACCAGACTAACGACTAACCGACTAACGACTAACAGACTAACATGAACGATCTCCGACGTTCCCTAACCTTGGGCAGCCTCACCATGATTGCCATTGGCAGCACCATTGGCAGCGGCATTTTCCGCACGCCGGGCCGCATAGCCGAGGCCGTGCATTTACCCGAGTACGTTCTGCTCATTTGGGTATTGGGGGGCATGGCCGCCTTAGCCGGCGCGCTCACGTTTGCCGAGATGGGCAGCATGTTTCCCAAGGCAGGGGGCTTGTATGTGTATTTGAAAGAATCGTATGGCGACAGCGTCGGTTTTTTGTACGGCTGGTACATCCTGTTCATCAGCACCTCGGGCAGCATTGCGGCCCTGGCGGTGGTGTGTGCAGAGCACCTGTTGTTGTTGCTGGGCGTGGAGGGCGGTGGCGCCTGGGTGGTGCCTTTGGCGGCAGGCATCACCATTGGGCTCACGGTGGTCAATTTGTTTGGCGTAGACGTGGGTGGCTGGATGGCGCAGGTGTTTACGAGTGCCAAATTGCTGGGTTTGGTGGTGCTGATAGTGGCTGGCCTGGCGTGGGCCTTGCCGGAAGTAGCCGAAGCCAACCGGCAAAGCGTATTTGCGAATACACCGCCGCGGTATTTCTGGTCTGCCTTCGGGACGGCGTTTGTGGGCGTGCTGTGGTCTTACGGGGGCTGGCAACACGCTTCGTTTATGGCCGGGGAGGTGCAGAACCCCCAGCGGAACGTGCCCAGGGCCATGATCCTTGGTGCCGGAGCAGTCACGTTGGCATACGTGTTGGCCAATGTGGCTTACATGCGCCTGTTGCCCATTGAACAAATTGCAGCTTCGAAAACGGTGGCGGCCGATGCGCTGGGGGTGCTCACGCCCTGGGGCCGCAAGTTTATGGCCCTGGTCATCACCCTGTCCACCTTTGGTACCACGGCCATTTACTGCATGACGGCGCCGCGCATGTACTATGCGATGGCCTCGGACGGGCTGTTTTTCAAAAAATTATCGGAAGTGCACCCGCGGTGGCGTACGCCCATGAATGCCATGATCGTGCAGGGCATTTGGGCGGTGGTGCTCCTGCTGTTTTGGGGCACGTTCGAGAGCCTGATAGACTATGTGACGTTTATGGACTGGATTGGGCTGGCCCTGGCGGGCGCGAGCATCTATGTGTTCAGGCGCCGAATGCCCGACGCCCCGCGCAGCTACCGCACTTTGGGATACCCGGTCACCCCACTGATTTTCATTGGCATCAGCACCTGGTTTGTGGTGGCCACGCTGGTGGAAAGTCCGGGCAAAGCCATTGCCGGATTCATTGTGATGCTGCTGGGCGGATTGGTGTACTATTTTGTGTTCAAAAAGCGTGTGGTGTCGAACACGTAAAGCCCATTCAACACCACACAAGTGTTCAGCAAGCAGCTTATTTATTTGCCCACGAGGGTTTTGTAGGCCGCTGCGTCCATCAAAGCGTCTAAATCTGCCGGATTACTGAGTTCCACTTTGACGATCCAGCTGGCGTAGGCATCATCGTTGATGAGGCTCGGGTTTCCGCCTTTATCGTCGTTCAGGGCGTCGTTAAATTCCAAAATTTTACCGGAAACGGGCATAAACAAGTCAGAGGTTGTTTTGACGGCTTCGACGGTGCCAAACACGTCGTGGGCATTTACGACGTCGCCCACCGTGCCCACTTCGATGTATACCAGGTCGCCCAGTTCATGTTGGGCAAAGTCAGTGATGCCCACATAGGCAATATTGCCGCTTTCTAGGCGAATCCATTCGTGATCTTTAGTGTATTTGAGTTCGGCTGGAAATACCATGGTGTTTTTGATGTTTTAGAAAAGTGAGATTGATGCAGTTGCCTAAGGCGGGCCAAAAATAAAGCATTTGCCATTTGATTCGAAAATATTTACCGGAAGCCGGCATTTCGAAGACAACTGTTTGCAATTTGATAAAATCCGGCGTCGACCATTTGTTGCTTTCAGGGAAAAGCGCCTACTTTGCCCGTGCAATGCCAGATCATATCCCTTCACCTGATTGTTCCCGTCATTTTAACCATGAAGTACACACCCCTCAGTTCGGAGTTGTTCATACTCAACCGCAAACGCTTTACGCGGGAGATGAAACCCAATACCCTGGCTATTTTTAACGCCAACGACCTGATGCCCCGCTCGGGCGATCAGTTTTTTCCCTTTCGGCAAAACGCACACCTATATTATTTGTGTGGCATCGACCAGGAGGAAACGCAACTGGTGCTGTTTCCGGATTGCCCCAGGGAGGGTTTTCAGGAATTGCTGCTCATCAAGCGCACCAGCGAACTCATCGCCGTTTGGGAAGGCCACAAGTACACCAAAGAGGAAGCCGCCGCCGCTTCCGGCATCGCCAAAGTGTTGTTTTTAGACGAAGCGGAGACCATCCTGAACGAGCTCATGCTCCTGGCGGAAGGCATTTACCTCAACATCAACGAGAACGACCGGTTCATCACCGACGTGGAAACGCGCGATCTGCGTTTTGCCCGGCGCTTGCAGCAACGCTACCCCGCCCACACCTGGTACCGCGCCCAGCCCATCATGAAAAAATTGGTCATGCTGAAAAGCCATCACGAGGTAGACGCCATACAGTACAGCATAGACGTGACGGGCAAAGCGTTTCAACGCGTGCTCGAGTTTGTAAAACCCGGCGTTTGGGAACACGAGATCGAGGCCGAAATCACCCATGAGTTTATCCGCAACCGCTGCACCGGACACGCCTACACCCCCATCATTGCCTCGGGCAAAAGCGCCTGCGTGCTCCACTACAACGACAACAACCAGCAATGCCACGAAGGCGATGTGCTGCTCATGGACTTCGGCAGCGAATACGCCAACTATGCCGCCGACCTCACCCGATGCATTCCCGTGAGCGGCGTATTCACCGACCGCCAACGCGCGGTGTACAATGCCGTGTTGCGCGTGCTGACCGAAGCCCGCGCCATGCTGGTGCCCGGAAACACCCTGGAGGAGTACAACAAAGAGGTGGGCAAATTCATGGAAAGCGAGTTGCTTGCATTGGGCCTCATCAGCCAAACCGACATCGACAACCAGGATAAGGAGAAACCCGCCTACAAAAAATACTTCATGCACGGCACGAGCCACCACCTGGGCATTGATGTGCACGACCTCTGCCTGCGCTACGAACCCTTCCGGGCAGGCATGCTGTTCACCTGCGAACCTGGCATCTACATTCCGGAAGAGGGCTTGGGCATTCGACTGGAAAACGACATCCTCATCACCGACGATGGCCCAATCGACTTGTTTAAAAACATTCCTATTGAAGCGGAAGAAATTGAGGAGTTGATGCAGGCCGGGGTCAATATTTGAACGAGAGCTTGTTCCTGTTCCGTACTGCAAATTCCTCATTACCCGCTAAATGCCCTTCTCTACTTTGTAAATGCTTCGCGTCCTTCGCGGGAGCTTTACTTTTTTCCCGCGAAGGACGCTAAGGTTCCGCGAAGGGGCGCTAAGTTGGCCTTTGTGTCCTTTGCGAGACCTTTGCGTACTTCGCGGGAAATGGCTCCCGCTAAGGGCCGCTAAGGTTCCGCGAAGGAGCGCTAAGTTGGCCTTTCCGTCCTTCGCGAGACCTTTGCGTACTTTGCGGGAAATGGCTCCCGCTAAGGGCCGCTAAGGTTCCGCGAAGGAGCGCTAAGTT
>JBMOHO010000289.1:0-5015 GCA_049317805.1 Saprospiraceae bacterium | reverse complement strand
TTTGAGTTTTGAGTAGCAAGGCGAGATGCTGAACAACTCAAAACCCAAAACTCAAAACTCAAAACTGAGTAGTTATTCGGGGCAGAATGTGGGGCGTTGAGCGGTGAGGTACAGATCGATGGCATTGCCCACACGGAGGGTACCGGAGGCATCAAAAGGAGGCGTTTGACGCCAGACGAATGCGATTTCCTCATCGGTAACCGACTCGTCTTTTATGACTGTACCGACACTTAAATTGCTGGCTTCCAGCAAAAAACGCGCGGCGCCGAAGGTTTCGCAGACACAATCGGGAATGGCAACGTCCTGGGCCACTTTCTCGCTGACGACAAAATCAATCACGGCACCCATTTCTACTTTATAACCCCTGCGTATTTTTTGGGTAATGGTGTCGCCTTTGTATACCACGGCAACAATGGTGTTGCTTTCGAGCCGCGGATCGGCTACACGGGCGCTGATGCGGGTTTTGACACCCAAGCGGCTGAGTTTTCTGCTGTACAGGTCATAATCATCGCCACCAGACAGGTCTGGCAATGCTACGATGTCCGGATTGCCTTTGGCGATGGTGAGGTAGAGCGTACGGCCTTGTTTCACCCGGCTTTTGGCCTTTGGGTTTTGGCTGATGATGTCACCGGGCGCTTTGCCGGGCATGTAAAGCGAGTCGCTGACCACCACATTCAAACGCTTGGATCGGGCCATGGGACCGGCGACCCTCAGGTTTTTACCCACATAATCGGGCACTTCCATGCTGTCGCCATGGTTGGTATAGCATTTCAGCCACCAAAATGTGAGTAAAAAGACGGCTGTGAGCAGGCTGAACATACCCAAACAGTTGCGCACGACAAACGGTGCCGTGCAGAAGCAGTACACTTCTATGGCGACATGGCGGATGCCCTGCCAAATACGCGACCAAATGCTTGTTTTTTCCATGTGCGGGTTGCCCAAAAAGCGGGACAAATGTAGCACAAAGTGAGCAGACAGCCGGTAAAGTCCCGCTCATTTGTTTCCTTTGCGTTAAACTTAAGAGCCATGTACGACAATCCGCGCCTGATCCTTGATTCTTCCAACCCGCCAGCACCCGGCCAGGTCGTTTGGCGCAGCCCAAGCAACATTGCCATCCTCAAATATTGGGGCAAACACGGGCGCCAACTCCCCAACAACCCGTCTGTCAGTTTTACCCTGGCAGCTTCCGTGACCGATACCGCCATTGAGTATGCCTGGAAAGAAACGCCGGACGACCACCATATTGACCTGGATTTTTATTTTCAAGGGGAAGAAAATACGGCTTTTCGCGATAAAATCCTGCATTTTCTGGAAAGTTTGCGCCCGGTGTTTCCTTTTTTGACACAATTGAAACTGACCATACACAGTGGCAATTCGTTTCCCCATTCGGCGGGCATTGCTTCTTCTGCATCGGCCATGTCGGCCCTGGCGCTGGGGTTATGCACGTTGGAAGACCTGCTTTTCGGCACCTTGTCTGAGCCCGAAAATTTTGACCGCAAGGCCTCTTACATTGCTCGTTTGGGCAGCGGAAGTGCTTGCCGCTCCATTTTTCCGCATGGCGCATTGTGGGGGGCCAATACCATCTTGCCGGAATCTTCCAACGAATACGCGACGCCCATCGGCGAACTTTTGCACCCGGTGTTTAAAGGCTTCCACGATGACATCCTGATCGTGAGCGCCGATGAAAAATCAGTTTCCAGCACCGCCGGGCACGCGCTCATGAACGGCAATCCGTATGCCGAAGCGCGTTATTTGCAGGCCCAACACCGCCTGACCGATTTGTTATTGGCCTTGCAAAAAGGCGATCTGGAGGCTTTCGGCACCATTTGCGAGGCCGAAGCACTCACCCTGCACGCCCTCATGATGAGCAGCCACCCGGCCTACCTGCTGATGCGGCCAAACTCGCTTGACATCATCGAACGGATCAAAGCGTACCGGGCGGATACCGGACACCAGGTGTACTTTACCCTCGACGCCGGCCCCAATGTGCACCTGTTGTACCCGGAAGACATCGTGGCAGAGGTGCGCGGTTTCATCGAACAGGAACTGCGCCCGCTGTGCGAAAACGAATACGTCATCCACGACTGGGTGGGGGAAGGGCCGGAGGAAATCTAACGGGTAAATGGGCTAACCTAATCTTTTACCCAATCCGCGAGATAATCATACCGATCAGTCAACTGGCCATGCGCAGCGATGGTGGCTCTTTCCAGCACCGGGCTGTCCACGTTGGATATCAGGGCTGGCAGAATATGATCGAGTACCTGTTGGCCAAAAAACGTTGACGCATCCCTGGGCAGTTCAGACGGAAGGTTATCTACGGCCATAATGTCTACCGAACTGGCCAGAAAAGGCGCTGTTTCGGTGCCCGTAGCCGGATCATATCCGAACACCGGTTCGGCAATAGAGGAAGCGCGGAGGGTGGTGGGCACTGAACCGTGTGGATAGATATCGCAGCTGATGTCGGCTACCACCTTGATGCGGAAAGCTGCCGAGCGCATGTCTTCCCGGGTAAAAAACATGGGTGCCCGTTTGTCATAGTAAATGCAATTGATAAACAAATCTGAGGCATGGGCAAAATGGTGGAACGTACTGACGTATTCATCCCCATGCGCGTAGAAGTGTTTTTTATCAAAATAGCTGTATGACCCTTTTCGGCGCACATAATCGTGTGCAAACAGCTGGGTAAAAACGGGTCGGTCGTAGGTTTTGTGCAGAAACTCTTCTGGCGCCACCCCGTGTATACCCATATCGTGCAAGTTGCGGATGGCCCCCGCAGCTACCCTGCCCGAGCCGGTGAGTACGATGCGCAGGGGCGGCAGGTGAAGCTGCGCATAAGCGGCAAGCGCCTCTGCATAGCTGTGGCATTGGTACAAGCGGGGCAGTTCATATTCGCCGGTGCGCAGGCCGTAGGCCCACAACCCATTGTGGGCACCCACGATGCCGGCAAAATAACCGAACGCCACGAGGCGATCGCCCAGGTCATCGGTCAATACTTCATAATCGATAAGGCGTATGCGGCGTTCGAGGGCGGTTTGAAGCAAATGGCGGTTGTAGGGTTGTTTTTTGATGGTATGGGAAAAAAAGAAATAGGTCTTATCGGGCAACAAGTCGGCCGGAGGTGGCTCTTTGACGCCCATCAGCACCGTGCAGGCAGACACATCCGCTTGTACGGTGATGCCCGCATCGCGGTACTCCTGATCGGTAAAAGCGCGGTGTTCGGAGGGTTGGACGATAAAGCGGACAGGCCACTGTTCCTGCGCGAGGGCACATTGTTTGGGAGAAAGAGGTGTACGGGCGTCGGGGGGCACTTTTCCTTCGCGGATGAGGCCGATGGTCAGCATAAGGCGTGGTGTGCTGCCGACATGCGGAACAGCTTGGTTAAGGTGTTTTTGTTTAGTGGGGTAAAGATAGGGTTTGCAGTTGTGACTTTCCCGGCCGGAGTCGTCTATATGCCAGTTCAGCAGCACGAAAAGCCATCGCAAAAACCGAGTACGCTCACCTGCGTAAATATAATCCGATGATTATCCCTGTATTCTCCAATTTCCACCGTATCTTTGCTGGCTTTACAACATTACACTGGGGCTGTTTGGTATTGACGGGAAAGAAAGTCGCTTCGTAAGCATGCCGGAGCATGGTCGGTTACTCCGTAAAAAATAACGATCAACCTTTGAATGGCAACACGTCGTTCGCAATGGCTGCCTAGTCTAGTAGACTAGAATGCTTTTATGCCGTGCGGTTGAGGCTTCATACACATCGCATCGCATTCAACTTTTTGAGGCTGGCCGGATTGACACCGTTAAGGTTCGGCGAGACAAAACGGATAAGGTGCGCCTGCGTTGGTTTCCGAACCAAAGGGGCACTCGAAAATTCAATCGGAAACTAAGCATGTAGAAAGCGTTGAGGCGCTTTGTCCGGACGCGGGTTCGAATCCCGCCAGCTCCACAAATCAGTGGGTGAGTTTTTGAGTTTTGAGTGTTGAGTTTTGAGTGTTGAGTTTGGGGCGGGTTTCTTCCATAACATGGGGGAAACCCGCTTTTTTTATGCTGTTGGAAAGGTGTTTTGGCGGTTTTTTGAAAAATGCGTATCTTTATGTTGGTTATTGAGTTAAAGTTAAGAAGTGACTCGAAGTCGTTGATGCACATTCGAGTTTTTTCCAAACACCTACATGATTTTTATGACAAGCGCCTTACTGGACATTCAATCCGCCATCATTCCCGTTTTGCGGAAATACCCCATCCGCAGGGCCAGCTTATTTGGGTCTTTTGCCGACGGTACCGCACATGAAAACAGCGATGTGGACTTGCTCATTGAGCTATCCCAGTCCATCGGCTTGCTCGAATTTATCCACATTAAACACGAACTGGAGGACGCCTTGGGTCGAAAGGTAGACCTATTGGAGTTTAAGGCGGTGAAACCTTTGCTAAAGAAATACATCATCGACAACGCACTACCTGTATATGGCCAAGAGGCAGCTTAACGTTTATTTGACAGATATTATTGACAGCATTGAAATCATTGAGCAGTTCACTGCCGGTGTTTCACCTGAAGAATTTGAATACAATATTGAAAAGCAAGATGCGGTCTTACGAAGGCTGACTGTTATAGGTGAAGCAATTAAACATGTTCCACAGGAAATTCGCGCGAAATTCCCCAACGTTCCTTGGCGAGATGCTGCCGGACTTCGTGACATTGTGGTACACGAGTATTTTGGCGTTTCACTTGAGGTAATTTGGAATGTTGCGGTTAAAGAGCTTCCCTCGTTAAAAGATCAGATTGAATTAGTCAAAGCCGCCTTAAACACATGATGTATCTGTACAATTTCTGCACCTGACCAATGTAAGCATCACATTCTTGCGGCCTCAGTTGCTACAAACCCCGCACGCGGCAGCCCCCGCACAATTTCCACCGTCTCCACGCTCAACCGAATCACCGACAGCAGCAAATCCAGAATGTAGCGCGGGTTGCCCACCTCAGCCGCCCAATCGTTGGGGTCGTTTTTGATGCCGCTGTCTTTG
>JBMOHO010000288.1:0-5084 GCA_049317805.1 Saprospiraceae bacterium | reverse complement strand
CGCTCACGATCTTCAGCTCTGTCAATCGCATCTGGTGAAGTGCCAATAATCGGTACGCCAGCTTTTTCAAGAGCAACAGCAAGTTTAAGAGGCGTCTGACCACCAAATTGAACAATTACTACCACCATTTGTCATGGTTTTTAACAGCTTAGTTTTTCTGGTTTTTATCAGCTTGTTTTTCCCGCTGTACTTCGGTACCAAGGGAAGAACGCGCTATTGGGTCTGCCTGTTGAGCAGTTATCTGTTTTATGGCTGGTGGGACTGGCGATTCCTGGGCCTCGTTTTGTTCAGTACCATCATGGACTGGTGGTTCGGGATGTGGATTTCCTATCAGGACGACCCGGAGTCGGTGGAAGAAAAATGGGCAAATGGCAGCAGCGTGTTGCGCTTGTTTGCGCCCATAACCCGGGCTGCCGCGTCGCTGAACTGGCCCCGCACCACGGTGTTGATTTTCAGCATGTGCATGAACCTGGGCTTCCTGGGCTTCTTTAAATATTTCAACTTTTTTGCAGATTCGTTCACCGATTTGCTGGCCTGGTTTGGCACGACGCCCTCGTGGACTACGCTGAACATCATTTTGCCGGTCGGCATTTCGTTTTATACCTTCCAGTCTATGTCGTACACCATTGATGTGTACCGCAAAGATTTGAAATGGGAAACCTCCCTGTTGCGTTTTGCCACGTTCATTTCCTTCTTTCCGCAGCTGGTGGCGGGCCCGATTGTGCGGGCGGTGGATTTTCTGCCGCAGATGTACGAGGACAAGCGTTTTTCGTGGAAAAATTTCAACTCCGGCCTGGGGCGTGTGTTGTGGGGTTTCTTTAAAAAAGTAGCCATTGCAGATTCGATTGCCCCTTTTGTGGATCAGGTTTTCGAAATGCCGCAAGCCTTCTCTTCGTCGCACTTGCTTTTGGGGGTCATTTTTTATTCGTTTCAGATATACTGCGACTTTTCGGGCTATTCTGACATAGCCATCGGTATTGCACGCATGCTGGGCTACCGTTTTCCGGAAAACTTTCGCACACCGTATTTTTCAACCAGTTTTTCCGAGTTTTGGACGCGCTGGCACGTGTCTTTGTCCAGCTGGCTGCGCGATTACCTGTACATCCCGCTGGGCGGCAGCCGACACGGCAAATTCAACACGTACAAGAACAACATGATCACCATGTTGCTCGGCGGGTTGTGGCATGGTGCCAATTCGGCCTTCATTTTTTGGGGATTCCTGCACGGCCTCTACCTGATTTTGCAGCGCTTTGTGCAGCCCGTCTGGCGCGGGTTTGTGCGCTCCACGGGCATGCCCAAATGGCTCGATAACGGTGTGGCCATGCTCACCGTATATGCATTAACTTTGCTGGCCTGGGTGTACTTTCGGGCAGGCAGCATAGGCTTGATGGGTGGCGACAGCTTTGGTACGGCCAACGCCGTATTGAGTGGTATCTTCAGCTTCCAGAACTTCAATTTTGATTCCATAGTCAACAAGTTTCAGGCCATGAAAGGCATGTTGCTGATCGGCATCCTGCTGTTGATTGAGGTGAGCAACATCTATTTTCGCTGGAACGAACGCCAGTTGGACATGCCAGCCTGGCGCGTCACCGGTTTTGCCGTATTGTTGTGGCTCATCGCATTGTTCGGTACTTTTGGCGGCAGCGCCTTTATATATTTTCAATTTTAAGTCCAAATGAAAAACGCACTCTGGATTCTTGCCTTGATCCTTGTCTTTTTTGTCGGCGACCGGTTGGTTGGCGGTTTGATGCTGCGCCAGGTTGACCAAAGTCAATTTCGGTACTCACGCCTCTATCGGGGCGAGGCGGCAGCCGAGGTGCTGCTGGTAGGCAACTCGCGCGGGCTCACCTTTTACCAACCGTATATTGAGTCGGTTTCGGGCAAGTCTACCTTCAACCTCAGTTACAACGGCATGCCGATGGACCTGGCCAAAGCCCTCGTGCAGGATTATTTAGACCGCTATCCTGCGCCGGAGCGCATGGTGGTGGACATTACGACCTGCGACCGGGAAAATGACCAGTTACTGGCCGGATTTGTGCCCTATGCGCGCTTTTCGCCCCGCATCGACAGCCTCATCGGCCAAAAAATGGCCTGGGTTTGGTGGAGCAGCCGCCTGTCGCACCTGTTCAGCGTGAACAACGAGGTGTTTCAACGGGCCTTGTACTACCGCAATCGCAGCGACGAAGACTGGCTGCTGGACCGCGTGATCAACCCCGAACTCGCAAAATCGCACCTGGACAAACCCTCCACCATCGGCACCAATCCGTACCTCACACAGCAGTTTAAGGAAATGGTGGCCTACGCACAATCGAAAAATGTGAAAGTGGAATTAGTCATCGGGCCGTACTATCCGGGGTACAACGTGGTCAAACTCGACGAATTCAAAGCCGAACTGGAACAGGCCACCAACATGCAGGTACGCGACTACCGGGCGGCGCTGACCGACCCCAATGGTTTTGGCGACCTAAGCCACCCGAACAAAAATGGCAGCATAACGTATATTGATTTGTTGAGGAAAGATGCGGTGTTGCCGTAAGTAGAGGCGTTATTCCTTTTCCCACATCTTCAACTTCCCCTCAAAACCACTATCCACGGCCACATAGCTTTTGGGCACCTCATGCTGAAAACTGTGGTAAGTAGCCAAACGGGTGCCAACGGGCATCTGCGCCAGATGGTGGTGGACAAACTCGGAATACCTGGCGTACAACGATCGGTCCAACTCAACCGTGTTGTCGAGCGGGTCGTCAAGCAGGATGTTCTCGCTGAATGGATTGTACACATAAAACGCGTCGAAGTCACTAAAGTCCACATCCACCACATTGGCATGGATAAAACGGGTATGTAGCGCGCCGAGGTACCGCGCATGCAATTCGGAAATGCGGCACAAATAAGCGCGTTGCTCCACGCCGGTGAAGTGTCCGGATGTGCTTAAGGCCCCGACGATGCAAAATTTGCCCGCGCCAGCACCCACGTCCAACACCCGTGTGCCAGGCCTCGTGACCAGAAAGCGCGCTGCCGCCCGAGCCACATCAACCGGGGTAAAATGCAACTTGGCCAGCGTGCGGAGCCGCCCGCTGTACATGGCATCAAAATCGCGGTCCGTCATGTCAACGCCCGATGGCAAGCGTGGCAAAATCATTTATCGTTTGTCGTCCGCCAGGCCTTTTTTATCCATCTGGTTGAATGCCAGCATTTCCTTGAAGGTTTTTTGCATGCCCTCTACGGAGCCGTCGAGGAAAATGACATTGCCTTTGCCCACTTCAGAAAAATGCTTGACGGCTTCGGTCCACATGGAAAACATGATGACGGAGGTATCCAGATGGGCTTGTTCCATTTCTTTGGCGGCCAGGCTCAGGCCTTTGGCCACTTCTTCCCGGAACAGGGCCACGGCCTGGCCGCGCATGCGGGCGGCTTCGCGCTCTGCCTCAGCGGCAATTTTAATGGCATTGCCTTCCGCTTCTGCACCCTTGGTTTTGGTAATCAACAGGGCCTGGCCTTCGTTTTCGGCGGCGGCTTTCAAATTGTTGGAGGCCACAATTTTGGCCATAGAGCGCATCACCTCTTCGTCGAAGGTGATGTCGTTGATTTGCAGGTCAATCAGGTGGTAACCCCACTCGGCGAGCATGACGTCTATGTTAGACTTCACCGCTTCAGTGATTTCGCGGCGCAGGCTCAGCACTTCCTGTTGGCGCTTGTTGGCCACAAAAGAGCGGATGCTGCCTTCCACCACCCGCGTGAGGGCAGACATGAAGTTGCGCTCGTCCACAAATTTGAACGCTACGTTTTTAATGGTCTCCTCTTGTTGATCCATCACCGAAAACAGCAAGAGCGACGTGAAATTAACCGTCGCCTGATCGATGGTAACGGCCTGGAAACCCAGTTCTACCGCGCGGTTTTGAATGGAAATGCGTTTGTTGATCGCCTCAATAAATGGTATACGGAAATTGAGACCCGGATACAAGGTGCGGCTGTATTTACCGAAAATAGTGGTGACGGCCACCATGCCCTGCTGGACAGTGACAATACTGAAAAAAATCAGCAGGCCGAGGACAATGAGGATGTACAAAAAATCCATGTTGCGGTTGTTTTATTCCCTGGTTATATGGCTAAAGGCAGTGTTCCTGTATGAGTTTGCCCAAACGGAACAGGTCTTCGAACGAATTATAAAGCGGTACGGGGGCGAATCGGACGACATTGGGCTCGCGCCAGTCGGCCATAACCCCGTGTTCAGACAAAAATTCGAACATTTTTTTGCCGTTTTTACCAGTCAGCAAAGACAACTGGCAACCCCGTGCCACCGGATCCGCTGGCGTGATGATGCGGTAGTGTTGTTCAAGCGGATCAACGGATTTTAGGATAAATTCCAGAAAACCCGTCAACAGCAGGCTTTTTTCCCGCAGGCTGTTCATACCCGCTTCGTCAAAGATACGCAAACCGGCCTGATGCGCCGCCATCGAAAAAATTTGGGCATTGCTGAGTTGCCAGCCGTCGGCCCCGGACATGGGTACAAACCCTTTTTGCATGTGGAAGCGCACCGATTCATCGTGTCCCCACCAGCCGGCAAACCGCGGCAATTCGGGGTTCTTGGCGTGGCGTTCGTGCACAAATACGCCGGATGGGCCGCCTGGTCCGGCATTTAAGTACTTATAGCTGCACCACACGGCAAAATCGGGCCCCCACTGGTGCAATTGCATGGGCAGGTTGCCTGCCGCGTGGGCAAGGTCGAAACCCACCATGGCGCCCTGTGCATGGCCGGCTCGGGTGATGGCCTCCAGGTCGAAAAATTGTCCGGTGTAATAATTCACACCGCCAAACAGCACCAGAGCAGTTTGATCGCCATGCTGCTCAATGACCTGCACAATGTCTTCGGTGCGCAGGGTATCTTCGCCGGCACGAGGCGCTATTTCGACGATGGCTTTTTCTGGATCTAGTCCGTGAAAACGCACCTGGCTTTCCACTGCGTATTGGTCGCTGGGGAAGGCACCCGCTTCCATGATGATCTTGAAACGCGTGGGTGTTGGTTGGTAAAACGACACCATCATCAGGTGCACGTTCACCGTCAGGGTGTTCATGACCACCACTTC
>JBMOHO010000287.1:0-5085 GCA_049317805.1 Saprospiraceae bacterium | reverse complement strand
CCTACCAAATCCTGTTGTATTACAGGCCTTTTGGCGAGCGCTACGATCGGTTGCTGGGGTTTGGCGGGCTGGATTCTACTGATCGGTTTTAGGAATGGTTCGGAAAATGATTACTTGACCACCACCCTGTGCGCGCCCAACACCCGCCCCTGTTGCACCAAACGAATGGCATACAGGCCGGCGTGCCACCCAACTGCCGAAACAGTAACAACTTCCTGGCCCGGCGACACGGGTAGTTGCACCACCAATCGCCCAAGGGCGTCGTAGGTCTCCAGCACCGCCGAGCGGCTCAGTTCGGGCAACCGAACGGTAAAATGCTCTGATGCCGGATTGGGGTACACAGAAAGTGCTATACCCGGCGCTTCAGGCGCTTCCACCGGCACCGAACAGGGGGCGTACATGCAGCCGTTGGCGTCTACTTTGAACATCCAGCCGTAAGACTGCGGTGGGTCGGGTATTACGCGGGTAACCCCGCCTATTAGGATGGAACTACCCGAAGGCAACACCACCAGACCGCTCACGAATATTTCCCGGAAAAAGGGCTTGGGATCCACATCGGCCGTGTCGCACACCCGCCACAACTCCTCGCCATCAGGTGTGATCTTATGCAGGCAGCCAGCGGTGTAGGCTGGCAATTCGGGATCGGGCCACACTGCCGCTTCCGAAGCCACTATGAAGTTGCCGTCGGGAGCGAGTTTCATGTCCACTGGCTGGTTCCAGGTGTAGGGCGTGGGGCTAATCACGGTTTCCCAAACTAAGTTCCAGGCGCTGTCGCGGCGGACTACTTTGGTGTAACCGAAAGGGTATTGCGTGCCGTTGGGCTCATTGTCAGCGGTGGCATACATCCAGTCGCCATTATCCATTTTGCGCAAGGCAAGAGGGCCACCAAGCCCTTTATTTTCAATTTTACTGTCCCACTCCCATTTTACATTCCCTAACGAGTCTATCGCGAACACCCACGGACGGCCCCAGGATGTTTGAGGGCCTGAGTTACGCTGAATTGCGGAACCTATAACAAAGGTATTATCTGATAACCGCAGAAAAGAGCCTGAAACAGATATATAACTCAACAATGGATCATCGCCACCATAGTATTTTGTCCATTCAATAATACCCTGTTTATCTACTTTGGACACATAAATGATCAACCGACCACTTGTCGGGTGATGGGCAGCCCCTAAAGTTAACCAGCCATTGGAAAGTTCGATGAGTTGGCTCTGGAAATGGTATCCGGAATAAGTCACTACAACTGGTTGCTTGAAATTGAAGGTGAAGGGGTCGAACTGACTTATTAAACCGGCGTCCATATCCCAATAGAGTGCACCCATCGTCACCAAACCATCGGAAGATTGAAAAATCGGAAAATTTCTGCCAACACCAATGCCGCCCATGTCAGTTTCAAAATAGGGGAATATCTTCTGAATTATGCCATTTGTGTCTGCAATAACAACCCCTAAGCCTGATAAACCTGAGATACTATCGTGATTGAGTCCGGTCAATAAATATAATTGGTTATCCAAAGCCAAACCGTTTCGAAATCCCCCGGCTGGAAAAGGAGGGAAAAGGTATGCTCTATTAAAGCCTGATTGACTGTACGAAATCAGACAAATAAAACAAAAAACAAGTATCAACAAATGCCTCATAGCATAAAATGAGTATTGGCGGTACGCGAATGTATACAATGTATAGTAGCGTACCGCCTAGTTAAAGGTTTGTGATTTTAATGTTTGATCAAAATTCGGGTGGCCGTCAATTGTTTATCGTCGTTAAATACCCGGATAAAATACAAACCTTCTTTCCAAACAGATGTATTTACAAGCCTGCTTTCGGTATAGGCAGGCACTAATTCCACCTGTTGTAACCTACCAAGCAAGTCGTAAATTTCAAGATGTAGGTCAACTTTAGCAGCAGGGTATTTTACCGTCAAGATGTTATTCGTTGGGTTAGGATAAAACGAAAACCCGGATTGTGGATCATTATTTCCGTCCATTCCCTGACCAGCGTGCTCACTGCTGCGCTGTCCAGCACCCTCTCCTTGGGGCAGCACAAACCGTATCGGAGCGAAAATCCCATTCCCCATTTGTATCGATTGCGCCAGGTCGGCCGTGTAACCCAAAGTGGTATCGTCGTAAATCGCCAAGGCTTGCAAAGTCACCGAGTCAAGTTGGTAAACATTTTTCCCGGCCAACAGCGGTAGCATGTTGCGCAAGGCGGCTAATTCCGCCAAACGAGAAGTACTTAGTGCAAATTTTAACGGTACAAGTTCAAGGATCGAATCTGCTGCCGACGCGTTGTTTTCATGGATGTAATCTCTCGCAATACGGTACTCAGATTCAATGCGCCCAAAGCGACTCGTCCACAGACGCAAACTATCCTTTGGCCCACCCTGCATGGAATAATATCCCAATATACCGTAAATCGCCCTGTCCATTTGCGTGCGGTAGGCTAGGGCGAATATATTCAATGAATTCATTGCAGCAGTATCTGCAGAGGCGCTTACCTCGATAAATTGCAACGCTACAGTATCCATCTTGGCTTTTGCCATATGATATTCATTCTTGAACTGAAGCATTTGACCTTCATTAATCAGCTCCATGATTGTATCACCGATAATTCTTTGTAAACATGGTACAACTTCCCCAAAAACAGGAATTTTGTCAATGGCGTTTACTGAATAATCCAAAGGCTCCTGGTTTGCAGAAGAAGGCTGATAGTAGTACCGTATAGGCAGACCTAAATTAAGGAAATCGCTCTGGTTGGCAACCAAATCAAAATAGGAAAACGTATTTTTTGCTGGGTTTGCTGTAAAAGGAAATTGATTCAACATGTCTGCCTGAAAGTACCTCACGGAACCACCTGTAGCCACTGCGAAATCGTGCAGTTCATTGTCCGTATTGGTATTGCATAGATAATGAAATCCGGTAGGTAAGGTAATAGGTGGCAGTTGAGGCAATCCATTCACAGTCTCCCACCCACTGTTTATCCCTTCCGCGATGTTTCCGTAGGATAGCCCTGAAAAACCGTTGTACCACTCAAAAATGTCGGAAGAACTCCCTATCCCCTGTACGTAAACCCCTGTAGTTGTGCGGAGCGGAAAAGGCAATGGAGGGGAAGGCGGAATATTGAAAAAATTATTCGCTGAAATATCAAGCGTTTCGGTATTTCCTGTCGCAAAAACACCAAAATAAGCATACGGATCAGCAACGATCAGTCCGGAGTTTGGAAGGTCAGAGGTGAGTAAATAAATGTTACTTAGGTCGAAAGTATTGCCACCAATACTCAACGGCATTCTCCTGTTATAAACGCTAATATTGTTTCTTTCAAATTGATTAAATTTAATATATGATGGAGTGATTGCAGACAACGATCCAAACAAATTAAATGAGTAAATTGCCGATTCAAAGTTGGAAAATTTGTTGTAGCTTATATACTGTTCAGAATCAAATGTCAAAATTCCGCAACGAGTTCTTCTCTCATTCCATACCGTATTTTGAAAGTTACACTGATTAATTGAAAGCAATTCATTGCTTCCTTGATATGAAGAAACAAGCACATGACATTTCATATTCCATCCTAATGGGCTTTCAACCGCGCGTTTGTAATCTGTAGTGTTAAAATTTGTGTTGCGCAAACTAGAGATGTAGAGGAGATCGTATGAGCCGCCGTGTTGTGAAAAAATACCGAAGAATACCCCTGTCCCATTATTGTTGAATGTCATACCGTTATCTGTCCCAATACAACCCCCACTAAGGGACATCACCCCTGTTTTCGCGTACTCAATTACCCCACCGCTACCAAAAAACCGGCCATGCGTAGCTGGCCCGGGAACCACATTCGGCGTACCCAATACCCTTACACCCTCCCAAGGCGTACAACACGCCGGGCCGAGGTAGCCAAACAAGTTCAATACACCACCCTGCTCCACCACAATGCCTTCGCCTTCGGGGAATCGGGCTCTTACACCCGATTCAATAGTGAGCGTGCCTCCCGCTTGTATGGTGATGGTACCATTCACCGTTACTTTTCCATCAGGGAAGAAATCTGCAGCTGTCCAAATAGTGGGGGTGTTGATCACCACATCCCCGTTTATTTCATCGTGAGCTATATTGGTCAATATCGGGTGATTGAGCAGATAATCGTACATCCGGTCGCCTTGTGGTGATGTAAAAACAGGCTGACAATCGTAGAAGTTGGTATAGGCCATGATGTTGTCTTGGTACGTTGGGTTGCCGAAAAAAGGGAAATCTTGAGGGTCTAATGTCACCGGCTGTCCAATGGGCTGGGCAAAAAAACATGGATAGGGCACCTCGGTCAACACCAAATTGCAGGTTTCATTCACACAAAACAATAAATTTGGCACATTACCATAAAAAGCTGAATCATCGTGTGGGTGTCCCAAGCCAAAGCAATGCCCCAGTTCATGCGAGAGATGATGAGGAACCGAAGCCGCATGTGGCCCCACGCCCTGGGGAGATGGTAGTATGCCCTGATATTGATATAAAGATGGAAAAGTACAATCGATTTCGCCGAATAAAAACAACGTGCGGGAGGGAATGGAAACAGCGTTGCCCCCGCCACTGCCGCCGCTGCCAAAGCCACCGGCATTGTCCCGAAAATCATTTGGCAGAATAAATACGTCTATGCCGTTGCTGTTGCATCCATACTTATCGGCGATATCTCCAAAACTGTGTTGGTCAGTAGACAGAAAATACGGATCGTTCGGATCATCCACAATCACATCTTCACACAGCTCGGCCCGTATGATGATGTCATACGCAACAAAATCGTTAGCGGTGGTTTGCATGATGTCGGCAATTTGCTGGGGCGTGAGGCCACCAGATCCATCAGGATGCACACAATTGTGTATGTATACATTCACAAATAAGTCAGGCGCTGCGGCAGGCTTGCCTGCATACACCCCAGCAGGCAGCGGATCGGGAAGTACACCTTCCTGATGGCATAGTGGGGGAATGGAGTACGACTGGCCATAAGCCATGAAATGGACATTAATAGCCAAAAACAGGACTAATAATGCGGAATGCGGAATGCGGAATGCGGAATGCGGAATGCGGAATGCGGAATGCG
>JBMOHO010000286.1:0-5100 GCA_049317805.1 Saprospiraceae bacterium | reverse complement strand
ACTTCCTGCTGGAGCACATCCAAACCCGGGCAGCTGCACCACCTCCTCCGGAAGCAGTGGCTGGAGAACGCCCGCGCCGCGCCTTCCTGGTGCACGACCACCGCGACAAGGGCGATCCCATCCGAAACCGGATAGACGACATCATCTACAACCATAACTTTGACGTGTACGTGCCGGTGTTTCGCGAAGATGAACCCTATGTGGACCCGGATGCCTCTTTCCGCGACTTCTGGATGGTGTGCAACAAGGCCGTGGTGCTCCTGCGCCACGCTACCACCGCCTGGTGCAACGCCATCAAAGTAGAGCTCATCAAATCCGCCACCGAAAAAAAAGGACCCTACGGCATGGCCGTGTGCGTGGCTGACCCGGAGGTGGAAAAACGCATCCGCGAGGTGCGCAGCCACGAATTTGAGGTCATCAATTGCGCCCTGGACGATTTTGAAGCGAAATTAACCGCGTTCCTCCTCAAAATCGACCGCCATGCCTGAACAGACGCTCCACTTCCAGATCGACGAGTACTACCTCGACCTGCAGGATCAGGGACAGACGGTGGACATCATGGGCATCGAGGAGACCCGCAACAACCCCTTTCCCGGCCTTAGGCCCTTCCGCACCGGCGAAGCGCACCTGTTCTTCGGCCGCGAAGGGCAATCGGAGGAGCTGATTACCCGATTGATGGACACCCACTTTCTCGGGGTGCTGGGCAATTCCGGCAGCGGCAAATCCTCCTTAGTGCGCGCAGGCATGATACCCGCCCTGCACGCCGGCCGCAAGCAACACCGGGTGTCGGACTGGAAGATTGTGATCTGCCGCCCCGGCAACAGCCCCCTGGAGAACTTGGCCGCTGGCCTGGCCGGTGCAAACACCGGCACCATTGACGAACAACTCGTCAAGCCCGAGGTGGAGCGCCTGCTGCCCCTCCTGCGCGAAAGCTCCTTTGGGTTGCTGGAGGCAGAGGAAGTGTCGGGTGAATACGAAAAAACGCTGATCATCGTCGATCAGTTTGAAGAGTTGTTCCGTTTTGGGCGCGACATACCCAAGGGCGACGCCGCCCATTTTGTAGACCTGCTGCTCACCGCCGTGCTCCAGGAAGACTCCAAGGTGTACGTGGTGATCACCATGCGCTCGGAGTTTCTCGGCGAGTGCGTGCGCTACCGGGGCCTCCCGGAAATCATCAACCAGGGCCAGTACCTCGTGCCCCGCCTCACGGGCGAAAACGTGCGCCGCGCCGTGAACGGTCCGCTCGGCGTAGTGGGCGTATCCATAGACCAAACGTTGGTGAACCGGCTCGTGCGCGAGGTGGGCGACAACATGGACCAACTGCCCCTGCTCCAGCACGCCCTCATGCGCACCCACCAACACTGGCAGGCGCGCAACCCCCGACCCCAGCCCGACCAGATTGCCCACGAGGACTACGACGCCGTGGGGGGCATGGACGCCGCGCTGGGCTTGCACGCCGACGAGCAGTGGAAACAACTGCCCGCCGCCGACCGGGCCATTGCCAAGCTCCTCTTCCAACGCCTCACCGACGTGTCCGCCGGTGACCGCGGTGGCCGCCGCCCCACCATGATGCAGGAAATATACGGCGTGGCCGAAGCCCTGCGCGCCGACCGCCCGGCGGTGAACCGCGTGATTGAGCATTTCCGGAAAATGGACGTGTCGTTCTTCATGCCGCCCCCCGGCGCACCCCTGCAAGACGAGAGCATGCTCGACATTTCCCACGAAAGCCTGCTGCGCAACTGGCCCCAACTGAAAGAATGGGCTGGCGAAGAAGCCACCAGCGCCCGCCTGTACCAACGCCTTCAGCAGGCCTGCGCCGAATACCGGCAAGACCCCAACCAGGGCGACATCAGCGGCGCCCTGCTGCAACGCCTGATCGAATGGCGCGACGAAGCCCCCCACAACTACCATTGGGCCATACGCTACCACGCTGAACAGAAAAAGGAAACGGACCTGTACGAGCACCAAGCCCAGTACGACGACAACATGGCCCACCTGGCGCGTTGCATCGCCGCATCCGAAAGCCGGGTCAAGGCACAGGAAGAGGCCCTCGTCAAAGAAACCCGCCAAAAACAGCGCGCATTGTACCGAAACATCATCATCGGCGTGGTGGCGGCAGCGCTGGTGGTTACGGGATTCCTGCTGTGGAAAGTGCAAAGCAGTTTGTCTGAACTGCAGGAAAAACAAACCGAAATTGACCGCCTCAACAGCAAGGAATTCCTCCGCGAAGCCAAGGTGTACATCGACGCCGGTCAACACCGCTTTGCTGTCGAGAGCCTGAAAAAAGCGATGGAGGCCGACGCGAAGAACCAGGAGGCTCAGGATTCGCTGCGGATTTACGAGTCCAAACTGAAACCATTGGAATAAGATATGGCCGGCTTTTTCACTTCTTGCTCCGCGCCCGGCGAGGATATGGCCCCAAACCATATCCTCGCCATACTCGCCCTCTGCCTCTTCCTCCTGCCCAACGCCGCCGCCCAAACCCCCTGCGCCACCTGCCCTTGCATCATTGCCCAGGGCGACTCCCTGAGCCGGGCCGGACAATACGCCTCCGCCATACGCCAGTACACCGCCGCCAAAGCCTGCGACCCCGAAAAAACCCTGGAGCTCAACCGCAAAATAGAAAACGTATTCGCCCAAATAGACCGCCTGCGCGCCCAGGCCCTGCGAGACAAAGAACAGACCGATAAAAACATCCAAAAAACCGCCGCCCTGAAAGCCAAGGCCGACCGCGACGCCGACGAAGCCAAACGACAGCGCGACATAGCCCTCGACCAAAAAAAGAAAGTAGACCGGGAGCGCACCACCGTAGAATTCAGCCAAAAAACCGCCGACAGCCTGCAAACGGTGTTCACCCAACAAGCCGAAAAAACCAAAGAAACCCTGCGGCGCTTAGACAAAGCCTTAGACGACCTCGCCCAACTCCGGATAGCACAGGCCCAACTGCAAATACAACAACTCGACTACGACTCCGCCGCCACCTTGGCCGCCAAAGCCTCCGCCCTGCGCCGCCCCGCCGCTGCCGATGGCCTGCGCGCGCTGTACCTGGAGCTGACTTATGTGTACAATGAAGCGGGTAGAACAGGCGTGGCTGCACAAACAGCCGATTCCCTGCACACCTGGTACAGAAGCCCTGTACAACGTTTTAGTGACCGAAAAACCGGCCGGGCCGCCTTAGAACAACTCGATTCTGCCGGATTTGCTGCGCTGGAGCAGCGGTATTATCCGCTTATGGTTCAGGTGGAGGGCGGCACATTCGCTATGGGCACCGACCAGGCAACATACCAGACATTGGTAGGCGAATACCTGGCGCTTGATAAGGATAGAACCCAAAAGGATGCGGAAGAGACTTTTAAGGATGAGCTTCCCCAACACAAAGTAACCCTCGATGATTTCCAATTGGCCCAAACCGAAACCACCTGGTATCAATACGGTGTGTACTGCCTTGCAAAAAACCTGCCCCTGCCTGAATCGCCCTCCTGGGGCATCTACGGCGACCATCCGGTGGTGAACGTCAGTTGGAAAGACGCGCAGGGATACCTCGCCTGGCTGAATGCCCAAACCGGCGGCGGCTACCGCCTGCCTACGGAGGCGGAGTGGGAATACGCCGCCAAGGGCGGACAGAAAGGCTTGAAGGACAATTTCCGGTACGCCGGTGGAAACGAACTGGACGAGTTGGGCTGGTACCGAGATAATTCCGAAAGTAAAACGCACCCTGTGGGGCAAAAAGGCCCCAACCAATTGGATCTGTACGACATGAGCGGCAACGTGTATGAGTGGTGCGCCGACTGGTACGGGCCTTATGAAGCGGGGCCGCAAAAAAATCCGAAAGGGCCTGCGGAAGGTGACCTCGCCGTTCTTCGGGGCGGGTCATGGCTCATCGATGGTTTCAGTTGTCGTTCGGCCATCCGCGACTGGAATAGGCCAGAGGACAGGGACGTCTACGTTGGTTTCCGCTCTGCCAGGGCTGGGCGTTAACCTATTGTCCTGTTACGCTATTGCACTTTGGTTTTTTTCTTTTTTCTTTTCTTTTTGGTTGGCGCGAAGCGCCGAAATTTTTTTTGATGTAGTGTATTACCAAAATGATACATGCATGAAATATGGAATTGATCTCGTAACTTTACGCCCGGAATAAGGGTCTAAAACGCCGTTCTTCGGGGCGGGTCATGGAACAACAATGATATCAATTGTCGTTCGGCCAACCGCAACAGGAATAGGCCAGAGAACAGGAACAACAACAATGGTTTCCGCTCTGCCAGTGCTCACGCAACAACTTTTTTTACCGCACGTCGGCGTCTAAGGACTCCGGCGGCACCTGATCGTAGAAGCCCAGACGCTTTTTCCCGTGTCGGCCCGCGCTAAACCCGCTGGAAGACCAAACATCCAAACAGGTCGGTGCGGTTGGTAGCGCTTTGTCGAAGACCGTGCCGACCATTTATTACCCCCCCCTGACAACATGGCGGAAAAAGAAAACGTACTCACCGTTACCTACGACCTGCTGGTGTACATCGTGCCGCTGCTGTCCAAATTTCCCCGCACACAAAAGTATGTATTGGCCGACCGCATACAAAATCTGCTGACGGACATCCTTCAAACCCTGATCACCGCTTATTACGGAAGAGGAGAAGCGAAAAAGGCTTCACTGCAACAGGCCAATCTGCAATTGGAACAAATGCGGTATCTCATCCGCCTGGCAAAAGACTTGCGTTGCCTCGATTTGCGCCGGTATGAACTGATTCAGTCGAAAATCAACGACATAGGCGCTCAGGTAGGCGGTTGGTTAAAAAGCATGTCGTGAAAACGCATAAAAATCTGTTTCATAAGATTACAGATTTTCAAAACCTCTTGATTGCGGCAACGAATGCCCGAAAAGGCAAGCGCATGCAATCCAATTTGCCAAAAGTGCTGCATCCGGTGGCCGGTAAGCCACTGGTCGCCCATGTGATCGACACAGCACGCAGTCTGGAGGCCAGTAATATTTGTGTGATTTATGGCCACGGTGGCGAACAGGTACCGCAAACCATTGGTGCACCGGATCTGAAATTTGCGAAACAGGAACCGCAACTCGGTACCGGTCACGCAGTTGCACAGGCTGTGCCT
>JBMOHO010000285.1:0-5174 GCA_049317805.1 Saprospiraceae bacterium | reverse complement strand
AATACTGCAAAACCAATTGGCGGACGTGTTCCTCCGGTGTGAGGGCCACAAATTTTCGGCGCACCGGGTCGTACACCTGTTGGTGCCCATCCTGCACTTGCAACCGAAGCGCGTCCTGGTACGCCAGGTAGTTCACCGATACCATGAGCATAAATCAGCGCAGCCGGTTCATGGACTTCACCAGCGCCTCGTCTTTCCGAATGGCGCGCAAGGCCAGCAAAAACAACAACATGGCCAATGGTGCCAGACCCAGGCCGGCACCCATGCGCAATGGCGCGCCCGGCGGCAACTGGCTGTATATCTGATACAACGTGAAAACCAACAACACCAAGGCCAACACCGATACCAGCAGGCCCAGTCCTGCTAACCGCGCCTGCAACGGGCGGTTGCCAAACAAAAAGATGCTCACCAGCCCCAACACCCCGCTCAGGATGCTCAAGCCGAGCAAACCCGGATTGTCGAACACGTTGAACTGACCGTCGGCAAAAACCGCCAGGGCCGACTGGCCCAGCAAAAAGGGAAACAACAGTTGAAAGCCGGCTGCCAGCGCTGCCAGAAAGAGGAATACGGTTTGGATGCGTTGAATCATGGTTAGGTGTTAGATGGGCAGAGGTGCAAAAATAGGAAATTGGCCCGACTTTGGGGGTAAGTCGCTTAATACGACAGGCATTAAGTTGATCCGTGTAACACCATCACATTGTAATATTGCGCAGGTCTATTTCGATTACCTGTGCCGAGTCGTCGGCGCTTAGTATTGTTTCCTGAATGAAAGCAACATACGGCAACAACGTTTTATATCGATTGTCGAAAGTCCGTAAAACAATTAACCGTATAGGATAACTGTCCAAATTTTGCTGGTTTTGTAGATTTTTATCCGCAGTAAGCAAATAATCAAAGCCGTCTTGTAACATGGAGCGGATTAAGTCCCCATTTTTTTTCTCTGCCCATCCCATGTCATGTACCGATATTACTTCTAATGGAAAAGTAAAGAGTTTTGCGAGTGGACGGGGCAAATTTTCATCAAGTAATATTTTCTTCATGCTCGGTATAAGTATAGTGTCTCTCTAATAACATCAGCAACTGAATGACCTGTGCTCTCTTGACGGAAGGAAAGTCATTTAAAAATTCTTCAATGGTGTCCCCTTTTTTTATGTAGTCAAATAGTATTTTTACAGGTACACGCGTCTTTGCGAATACTGGGGTACCGCTTTGAATCTCTGGCGATATAGTAATCAGATCTGCTAACATAATACCTGTATTTTGAAGTGTTCCGGAGGGTCTTTTTCATCATTTAAATAAACAATAATGTAAAAATCCGGTGCTTTTACTTTTTCTTTATGCAAAGAAAAGCAATTAGGTTTGTTTCTCCAAGTTTTCATCTACATCCGATGTGTATGCGTTGATTCTTTTGCACATTTTTTTAAGAACTTATTCGAGATTGTGTTTTCCATGTGAGTCCATTTCACTCTTGCGGGCTTTCAACAGATTACCCTCATTGTACCCCGTCTCCCACAAAAGGCTGGTACATCATCAGGGCATGGTTTTCCAGCAATATTTCTTCCGGACCGGGTACGCCCTGTTGAACCGTGCGGCGGGCCAGCACATTGTGGCGCGAGTAACCGCCCCAGGGTTCGTGCTGCATCCAGTGTGCTTTTTCATACACCTCGTACGCATAAGGAAGCGGCGCATCGGTGCGCAGTTCGCCGTGGAGGTGGGTATCGCCCACCCGGGTGCAGATTTGCCACGTGTGCCGGGTATTGTTTAGAATTTGCAGATCAATGTAGTTGTATGCCAGGGTAGCGCCGGAGCCAAAAGGCAGGGTACGGTTTTCGTCGGGAAACACGTCAAAACTGTGGCGCCAGCGCTCCGTTACCGTCAGCGGCGTATGCAGGACCATCCAGTGCAGCAGGTTGCCCATCTGGCACAGTCCGCCACCCACACCCGCCCGAGCCTGCCCGTTTTGCAACACCAGGCCTTCCAGAAATCCGCGCCGCGCGCTCGGACGACCTACGCGTTTCCAGAAAGAAAACGTTTCGCCAGGCCGCATCAACAGCCCGTTTACCGGCCCGCAAGCCAGCCGCAGGTTGGTGATCTTGTTGTGCTGCAAGTGCATGTTCACTGCTTTCAACGGCCGCAGCAACACGCTTTGATGGACCACCACCACATGAGGCAAGGGCTCGGCCTGCTCCGCCGCAAAGCGCTGCCCCGAAAACCACCAGTGCCCGTACCGACGGGCGCAGTAATACGTTTTGCCCAGCCGCAAACGCAGGCTTGAACGGTTGCGGAGCGGTAAAACGGTTTTGTTTTTGTCCAACACCATATATTTTATGGAATATTTGCCCAAATTTCGGAAAAACATCGGATATTTACCGGCTTTTGCAGATAGCATTGCTTTAATCGACTAAAAAATCGCCTGATCATACAAGATGCAAAATCTGACTTACAACCTCAGTTACTGGGAGCGCGAAACGTTCCTGAAAGACATAGACGTGGCTGTCATTGGCGCAGGCCTGGTGGGCTTGAGCGCAGCCATTGAATTGCGACGGCTGGATCCCAACTGCACAGTTGCCGTGTTCGAACGCGGGATGCTGCCCATCGGCGCCAGCACGCGCAACGCCGGATTTGCGTGTTTTGGTTCCATGACCGAACTCATAGACGACGTCGCACATTTGGGAGAAGACGAGGTGCTGAGCGTGGTAGACATGCGCTGGAGGGGCTTGCAGGCCTTGCGCAGCCTGGTGGGCGACGAAGCGCTGGATTTTCAGTCCAACGGCGGCTATGAAATGTTTACCGACGACGACGACGACGTTTACCAATCCTGCATCGAACAAGCGCCGTATTGGAATGATCAACTGCACCGCATCACCGGACACCAAACGGTTTACCAGGCAGCCGACGACCGCATCGCATCCTTTGGTTTTCAGCGCATCAACCACCTGGTTCACAACACCGCAGAGGGCCAGGTGCACACCGGGAAAATGATGCAGGCACTCATACACGCCGCAGAAAAAGCAGGTGTGCGGCTTTTTTTTGGCGCAGGCATCGAACGGATAGACGACCACGGCAGATCGGTTACCCTCGAGTTTTCGTACGGCTGGTCGATAGAAGTACCCAGGGTACTCATTGCCGTCAACGGATTTGCACAGCAACTGATTCCCGGACTGGAAGTGACGCCCGCCCGAAACCAGGTGCTCATTACCCAACCCATTCCCGACCTGCGCATTGAAGGCACGTTTCACTACGACCAGGGCTACTATTATTTCCGAAACATAGACAACCGCATCCTGTTGGGCGGCGGACGAAACCTGGCCCTCAAAGAAGAAACCACCAGCCAGTTTGGCAACAACGAGCTGATACGAAGCGCGCTGGTGCAATTGCTGAAAACCGTCATTTGCCCCAATTGTACAGCCGACGTGGACTACTGGTGGTCGGGCATTTTGGGCCTGGGCCCCAGTAGGCGGCCGCTCATCCAACACACAGGCCCCAACACCGTGGTGGCCGTTCGGCTCAGCGGCATGGGGGTAGCCATAGGCACGCTGGTGGGCCAGGAAGGGGCCCGACTGTGTTTGCAATAGCCAAAAGCTTAACATTCACTTTATATTGCATCCGCATCTTTGCGGGATTGATTCATCTGTTCAGCTGCCACCCGCCATATGCTCACTTTTGCCGTTCGCTTGATTTTGGAAGATCAGGGCAAGCTGCTTTTTTTGCGCCAGACCAAGAAAAATGGCGGGCGGTTTTCCCTCATTGGCGGCACGGTGGAAGAACACGAATTTGCCCGTGAAGCCCTCGCTCGCGAAGCCAGCGAAGAAGCCGGTATACACGTGGAGCCGGCAGATATGACCCTGGTGCACGTACTGCACCGGCATAAGCTGAAAAAGGACGAAAATTTGCTGGTGCTGTATTTCAAAGCAGCCAAGTTTTTTGGGGAGCCCTCGTCGCTGGAACCCAAAAAGTTTCTCGGCGTGCATTGGCTGCCATTGGACGATTTGCCTGACGACGTGTCGAAACCCACCCTGCACGTGCTGCACGGCATCCGCAAAAACGAAATCTACTCCGAGTTTCCCACCCGCTCCAAAGTGTTGGAGTTCTGGGAGCAGTTCGGCAACAAGTGGATTGAGGGCACATGACCGAATACCAAGCCTTTTGCCAATCGGCACCCGATCTTCCCCTGTTCTTGCATCCGTGGTACCTGGATGCGGTGTGTACCCACGGCAGCTGGCGTGCAGCTTTGGTGGAGAAAGGCGGCAAAACCGTGGGGGCTTGGCCTTACTACGTCAAACAACGATGGGGTTTTCAATACGTGGCCATGCCCCAGCTGTGCCGCATGATGGGGCCCTACCTGCTTCCGGAATACCGAGGCAGCAAACACGAAGCCGGATTGGTGGAGCAGCTCACGCATCAATGGCCCAAGCTCGCGGCATTTGAACAGGACTGTCACTATGCCTTTCAAAACTGGCTGCCGCTGTACTGGCAAGGCTTCCGGCAAACCACGCGTTACTCGTACATACTGGAAAACACCGGCAACATAGCCGACACGTGGAAAGGCCTTGCCTCCGATTACCGAAACAACAAAATACCGCGCGCCCAGGAACAAGTCGTGCTGGATACCACCGACGATGTGGCGCTTTTTCTAAGCGTGCACAACGGCAGTTTTCACCGAAAAAAAATGAAGCCGCCCGTAGAAGCCGCATTTTTTCAACGCGTAGACGCCGCTTTGGCCCAACAGGGTCGCCGCCGCATGGTCATAGCGCGCGATCGGCTGAGCGGCCAGGTGCATGCTGTGGCTTACCTGGCCTGGGACGACGCTTCTGCCTGGTTGCTGATGGCTGGCGATGATCCGGAACTGCGCACCTCGGGCGCCGGCGTGCTCACCATTTGGGAAACCATTCGGTACGCGTTTGAGGACTTGAAGTTGCCGGTCTATGATTTTGCGGGCAGCATGATTCGGCCTGTTGAAAAAGTGCGCCGGCAGTTTGGCGCGGTGCAACGGCCCTATTTTCGGGTGCGCAAAGAGTGGTCGTGGTTGTGGAAGTGGGGGAAAATGGTGTGGCGGTAGGGGTAATTTGCCCGATCCAGTTCAAATTTTCATAGCCGTTCCAATAGAACACAATACATTTGAGGCAACCTGTTTAACCATCCATAAGCATATCATAATGGCCTATTTACACCGT
>JBMOHO010000284.1:0-5181 GCA_049317805.1 Saprospiraceae bacterium | reverse complement strand
TTCGGTTTTGGCCTGAGCTATACCACTTTTGAATACGACGAACCCAAGGTAGACGCATCCGCTTTCAAACAAGGTCAACCCGTCACCTTGCGGGTAAACGTGCGCAACACCGGCAAACGCGCCGGCGAAGAAGTGGTGCAGCTGTACATCCACGATCTGGTGGGCAGCGTAACCCGCCCGGTCAAAGAGCTGAGGGGTTTCCAAAAAATCATGTTGCAGCCCGGTGAATCCCGGACTGTAGAATTTGTCCTCCAGGACACGGCATTCCGTTTTTTCCGAAAAGACATGACCTACGGGTCTGAACCCGGCGCATTTGATCTGATGACCGGCGGCAGCTCTGCGGCCTTAAAATCAGTGCGCGTGACCATGAATCCTTAGTGTTTACACAATAAACCCATTTTGTTATGAAACGAGAAAATACACATCATGCCTCCTGGCTCCTGGCAGCATTTTTATTGGTGTCTGTTGGCCTTCAGGCCCAGGTGAAAGTGTCCGGACGGGTGACCGACCAAAATGACGGTTTTGGCCTGGTTGGCGCTACTGTGCTGGAAAAAGGGACGGAAAACGGGGTGTCTACCGACCTCGACGGCAATTACGCCCTGACTGTAAGCGGCCCGGAGGCCGTTTTGGTGATTTCGTACACCGGTTACGCCAGCATGGAACAAGTGGTGGGTAACCGTACCCTGGTGGACCTCACGATGGGTGAAGACCCGACGCTGTTGAATCAGGTGGTGGTGGTCGGTTACGGCGTCCAGAAAAAGAGCGACGTCACCGGCGCTGTTGGAACCGTCAAAGGTGAATCCATCGATTACCTGCCTACGCCTTCGGTCGAACAAGCGCTGCAGGGCAAAGTAGCAGGCGTGTACGTGTCGCCGGCATCCGGAGAACCGGGCGCGGGTGCCGTCGTGCGCATTCGAGGCACGGGTACGCTGAACAACGCCAATCCGTTGTACGTGATTGACGGCATGATTTCATACGATGCTTCGTTTGTAAACCCGCAGGATGTGGAGTCCATCGAAGTGCTCAAAGACGCGTCGGCAGCGGCCATTTACGGCTCGCGCGGCTCCAACGGTGTGATCCTGATCACCACCAAAAAGGGGAAACAGCGCGAAAACGCCGTGATCACGCTGAATTCGTACTACGGCACGCAAATGATCACCAAACAGATCGACGTGCTCAATGCCGCTGAATTCGGGCAGGCGTACAATGAACTTGTGGGCCAGCAGTACTACCCCGATCCCGCTGCGCTGGGCGAAGGCACCAACTGGCAAGACGAAATTTACCGCAACGCCCCCATCGGCAGCATTCAACTGGCGTTCAACGGCGGCAGCGAACGGCATACCTACAACATCAGCGGAAACTACTTCAACCAGTCGGGCGTGTTGAAAAACTCGGAGTTTGAGCGCATCACGGTGCATTTCAACAACGACCTGCACCTGAACAAATGGCTCGGCATCGGCACCAACCTGGCCTATGCCAACACCAAAAAACAAATAGCGCCCACCGGTGTCATCGGCGGTGCCTACCGCATGCCGCCGGTGTTTGCCCCAAAGGATTCAGCGGGCAACTTCACAGACCCCACTTCGCCGTTTGGTTTGGCCATAGCCAACCCGGCAGCCGATTTGTTTTACCGCAGCAACAACCACGAGCAGGCGAACCGTTTCTTCGGATCGATACACGGCGATGTGAAATTCCTGAAGTACCTGACCTTCCGATCCAATTTTGGTTTTGACCTGAACAACACCCAGTTCAAAAACTACCTGCCGGAATACGCCGTTTCCGCTTCCCAGTTGAACATAGACGACCGGCTCAATACCGGCTACGGCATAGACCGCCGCTGGATTTGGGAGCAAACGCTCACGTTCGACAAGGAGTGGACCAAACACCACCTCACGGTACTGGCTGGCTACACCGCAGAAGAGCGACAATTGGAAAGCATCGGCGCTGTGCGGACCAACTTCCCCGGCACGGCCGACGAGCTGCTGTACCTGACCAGTGCCGCCAGCGACCCTACCCAAACCGGTTTTGGCAGCATCATACAGGAAGCCATCAATTCTACCCTTTTCCGCACCAATTACACGCTGCTGGATCGCTACCTGCTCACGGCCACGTTGCGCATCGACCAGTCCTCGCGTTTTGCGGAAGCCAACCGAACGGGTTATTTCCCCTCAGTGGGCGTGGGCTGGAACATCGGCAACGAGCCGTTCATGCAAAGCAACACGTTTTTTGACCGCTTGAAGTTCCGGGCCAGCTATGGCATTTTGGGCAACCAAAACAGCATTGCCAACCAGTATTACCCCAGCCTGGGCCAAATCCGCTCCGGTTTGTACGCCATTTTTGGCGATGAAGAAACGCCCAATGAAGGCGCTACACTGGTAGATTACAGCAACCCGGATCTGCGCTGGGAAACCAGCAAACAAACCGACCTCGGTGTTGAATTTGGTGTGCTGAACGGGCGCTTAACCGGCGAAGTGGACTGGTACAACCGATTGACGTACGACATCATCGCCGCCGTACCCATCCCCGACTATGTGGGTTCGGGCGCCGACCCCCTGGTGAACACTGCGGAAGTGCGCAACACCGGATGGGACATCATGCTCAACTGGCAGCAGGCCGGTCGTTTCTCCTGGCATGTGGGCGGCAACTTTTCGCCCGTCAAAAACGAAGTGGTTAAACTCAACGACCTGCGTGCCGAAATTTTTTCCTCGTTCATTCAGGGGGAAGCTGCCTCGCACACCGTCGAAGGCCTGCCCATTGGCTCGTTTTACGGCTACAAAGTGGCCGGCGTATTCCAAAATGCCGAGGAAGTGGCTACACTGCCCAAGTTAGGCAATGAAGGCATTGGCGACCTGCGGTTTCAGGACCTCAATGGCGACGGCATCATTGACGTAGACGACCGCACCAACCTGGGCAGCCCCATTCCAACCCTGACCTATGGCGTCAACGGCGGATTTGAGTTCGCCGGGTTCGACTTTTCGGCCGACGTGCTGGGCGTCAGCGGCAACAAAGTGTTCAATGCCAAAAAAACTTTTCGATTTGCCGTCTATAACTGGGAACAATCCTCGTATAATGATCGTTGGACTCCTGATAACCCCAGCAACTCCACGCCGCGCATCACCAACGGCGGGCACAATTACCGCGTCAGCGATTATTTTGTGGAAAACGGCGCATTTTTCCGGTTGCGCAGCGTCGTTTTGGGGTATACGGTGCCAACCAGTTGGACACAGCGGGCAAAAATCAGCCGTTTGAGGGTTTACGTCAGCGGTTTGAACATATGGACCAATCAGGATTACAGCGGGTATTCGCCGGAATTTCCCAATGGCAATAACCCATTTGAAGTAGGATTCGATTACATTTCTTATCCAGTCACCAAGTCTTTTCAAGGTGGCATCGACGTCACTTTTTAAACAACACATCAACAATCAGCACACGATATGAAAGCGCAAATTTTTCCCTTTCGCAAAAATGTCCTTGCCGCAGCGCTCCTCCTCCTGGCTGTCGGCGCCTGCCAGAAAGATTTTCTGGATCGCAAACCATTGGGTGACGCCTCTGCCGACACCTTTTTTGAAAATGAGGACCAGGCTGTGTACGCTGTCAATGCCATCTACAACCAGTTCAGGCAGTGGGATTGCATTTCGTTACCGTATTTGGGTGTGACCGACATCATCAGCGACGACGCCGATAAAGGGTCTACCCCGACTGACGCCCCATACCTGCTGGAGATGGATAATTTCACGTTTGACGCCACCAACATCAGCTTTTCCAGCGTGTGGCGCGGATATTACAACGCCATAGCGCGGGCCAATTTAGCCATTTTGCGTATCCCGGACGTGGAGATGGACGAAGTACTGAAAAAACGCCTTTTGGGAGAGGCCAAATTCCTGCGCGCCTACAGCTACTTCGTGTTGGTGCAGTGGTTTGGCGACCTGCCGATCATTACCGCACCTTTGGGAGGCGATGAGTACTACAACCAGGAACGCAAGCCCAAAGAGGCCGTGTACGCCCAGATCGAAAGCGACCTGCTGGCTGCTATTGACGCCCTGCCCGAAAAATCGGGATACGCCGCTGCCGACCTCGGTCGGGCGAGCAAGGGCGCAGCAAAAGGCTTGCTTGCCAAGCTGTACATGCTTCGGAAAGACTACGCAAAGGCCGAACTGTACTGCCAGGAAATCATTGGTTCCACCCAGTACAGTTTGCAGCCCAAATACTCCGACAACTTTTTGCCGGTGGGCGAAAATGGTCGGGAATCGGTTTTTGAGTTCAACGCCGCAGCGCTGGAACCCATTGACGGCGTAACCGGCCCGGGCGCCACGCCGTACAACATGATACAAGGTGTGCGGGGCATCCCCAACTTAGGTTGGGGCTTCAACCGGCCTTCCGATAACCTGGTGTCTGCATTTGAAAACGGCGATCCGCGCCGCGAGGCCACGGTGATTTATGTGGGCGAAGTGTTGCCAGACGGTTCCACGCAAGTGCAGGACAACCCGGAGATCATCGGCGAACGGTACAACCAGAAAGCCTGGGTGCCTGCGCACTCGGGTTTGCAAGACAACGGCCCGGGCAACATCCGCGTGCTGCGGTATTCCGACATCCTGTTGCTGGCCGCAGAAGCCTTGAACGAAAACGGCAAACCGGCCGAGGCCCTCGTTTACCTCAACCAGGTGCGCAAACGCGCGCGCGGCACCAACAACTTCATCCTGCCCGACGTGACCACGACCAACCAAAGCGAACTGCGGGAAAAAATATACAAAGAACGCCGCGTGGAATTGGCCCTGGAACAACACCGCTGGTTCGACCTCCTGCGCTGGGGCCGCGCCGGAAGCGTGATGCAGGCGCTGGGCAAAACCTTTGTGGGCGGCAAACACGAACTGATGCCCATTCCGCAAACGGAAATAGACTTGACGAGCGAAAAAATCAAGCAGAATCCGATGTATTAAATCGATTTGGAGCGTGTTTGGGAATTTATTCCTGAACACGCTCTTATACTCATCTCGCTGCTTAATATCCGCGTTCGCAAAGCGATCCGATTGATCCGCGTGACATCAAAAAAATTTCGCACAGATGTTACACAGATAAAAAACACAGATGTTACACAGATGGCCCTGCTTTGGTTATTGAGGTTTAATTTGGCTAACTGACCACAAAAACCAAACGTTGTGTCATCTGTGTAACATCTGTGTT
>JBMOHO010000283.1:0-5187 GCA_049317805.1 Saprospiraceae bacterium | reverse complement strand
ACATTTTGCGGTTTTGCTGTTTTTTTAATTTTAATATTTTAAAAATTAGCAATTAAAAATTTAAACCGAAAAACCGAAAAACCGAAAAACCGCAAAACCGCAAAATGTAAAACCGCAAAACCTAAAAAAATGAATACAAACAAACACTACATTTCCCCCGAAGAAGCGCTGCGACATGTGCAATCGGGGCACCGTCTCTTTGTGCACGGCAGCGCCGTGACCCCCACAACCATGATGCGCGCGCTGGCAGGCCAAAAAGAGCGTTTGCGCGATGTCGAACTGGTATTCATCAGCGTATTTGGCCCCATGTACGTTGATCAGCCGGGTATGGAAGCGCATTTCCGCATGAACAGCATGTTTGTAAGCGCTTCCGTGCGGGAGGCAGTCAACAACGGTCGCGCTGATTTTATACCGGTGTTTTTAAGTGAAATTCCGGAATTGTTCAAGCGCAATATTTTGCCGTTGGATGGCGCAATCGTGCAAGTATCTACACCTGATGAAAACGGTTACTGTTCGCTTGGTCCGTCGGTTGATGTGGCGCGTTCAGCCGTCAATACCGCCCGGTACGTGATCGCACAGGTGAATCCGCAGGTGCCCCGTACCCACGGCGACGGTTTCATGCACGTGAGTCAGTTTGACGCCATGACGTACGCAGATGAACCCCTCCATGAAGCCAGTTTTGGCGCAGAAATGGGAGACGCAGAAGACCGGATCGGCGCCATCATTGCCGGCATGATTGACGACCGCAGCACCATTCAAATGGGCATCGGCTCTATACCCGACGCGGTGTTGCGTCAACTTGGCAACCACAAAGACTTGGGCGTACACACCGAAATGTTTTCCGACGGCATCATTGACTTGTGTGAAAAAGGGGTGATTACCAACAAATACAAAGCCATTCATCCCAACAAAACCGTAACCGGCTTTGCCCTGGGCTCCCGAAAATTGTACCAGTATGTGCACGACAACCCGGCTTTTGCATTTTTAGACATCGATTATGTGAACGACCCCTCGGTCATCAAACGCAACCCGAAAGTAGTGGCCATCAACAGCGCCATTGAAGTTGACCTTACCGGTCAGGTGTGTGCCGACAGCATTGGTGCCATTCAATATAGTGGCATCGGCGGACAAATGGACTTCATGCGCGGCGCGGCGCTCAGCGAAGGCGGAAAGCCCATTCTCGCCCTCACCAGCCGCACCAAGAGGGGCGTTCCGCGCATCACGCCGTTTTTAAAACCCGGCGCGGGCGTGGTCACCACACGCGGACACGTGCATTACATCGTCACCGAATACGGCATCGCTGATCTGTTTGGCCGAAACCTGCGCCAACGCGCCAAGTCGCTCATGGACATTGCCCATCCCGACGACCGGGAGGCCCTGCACCAGGCTTGTTTTGAACGATTTAAAGTGTTTGTTTGAACTAAAGGCGCTCAGTCAAACCATCGGAACGTATCCACATCGAACCCCGCGAGGTCCAACACCCGGTCTACTACGGTGGCGGCTACTTGCTCCAGGGTTTCGGGTTTGCCGTAAAACGACGGCACAGCGGGGGCTATGATGCCGCCGGCTTCTGTGACGGTGACCATGTTGCGCAGGTGGATCAGGCTGAGTGGGGTTTCGCGGGTGACCAGGATCAACCGACGGCGTTCCTTGAACACCACATCGGCTGCACGGGTGATCAAATCGGTGCTTACTCCGGTGGCGATGCGCCCCAACATGCCCATGGAACACGGGCACACGATCATGGCACCATAGCGCGCCGAACCAGACGCGAAAGGCGCGTTGAAATCGTTTTTTCCATAAAAATCAAACGGATAGGCATCGAAGTTTGCCGGACCAATCTCCAATTCCCAGTTGACGATCGCGTTGTCCGACAACACTACACCCACGTTTTCCCATTGATCTTGCAGATGCGCCAGCTTGTCTAACAAGACCTTGGCATAAATGGCACCAGAAGAGCCGGCAATGGCCACCACAAGTTTTATTTTTCCCATGGAGGCTAAACACCCGAAAGGGTAGGGGGGTTTAGCGCAGAAACAGGTTCATATCGTACCCAATGGCGTCGCAAAAGGAAGGGTTTTGCCTTCGTCAATCATGGTTTCGGAAAACGGCTCAAAAGGGATGGCTTTCTCGTTGTAAAACAACTGGCCGAGCGCAGTCATCAATTTGCCGATGACACGCTGGTGCTCTTTCGGTGCTGTTACGCCCATGATTACTGGATGGTCTAGCATGGTCTGAAGAGTAAGTATTTTCCTGCACAAAATAGGGTTAGTTTTGGCAGGAAACAAGCACAGATGATGCCTTATGCTGGTTTACAACATCTTGCCGGATGCACCGTTTACAAAGCATCATGTATTTTTTACAACTTTTGTTGCTCTCGGCATTTGCACCCCGCCTTGGCGCGACTACCGACGACGGCCGCTTGCTGCGCATTACCGTGCCCCCCATGACGGTGTACGCCGACCGGCTGGAGCAGGGCGATTGTGACCTGTACGGGCGGGGCGATTGGCAGGTGACGGTGCGCGCTACGGTACAGGGCGACTGCGTGGTGCTGCAAGGTCGACTCCTGTTTCAAGAAAATGCGGGCGATAATACCCGGATAACCGGAAAGTTTAAAAAAATACTGCCCCTGCCGGAAGCACCTGGCAGACAACCTTGGTGCGCCTACCGGCTGCGTGAACACACTGGCACAGTGCGCGGCAAAAACACCGGCCCCATTGGTCCGCAATCGAAAAAAGGTGAAGGACTGATCGAATCTGCCGATATTGTGAGCGACACCTGGGGCTGCGAGCCGGGTGAGGTGGGCGGTCGGGTGCGGTTCCGGGATATTGAAGTGGAGTGCTTTTGTGATGTTGCGGGGTTGTGAATGGTTGGAGGGGGGGCATCGCCGCACCATCATCACCTCGCCGCTCAAATACTCCGTACGTCTGTTGGGGTACCCCTGTTTGCACACTATATATACATGAAATGATTCAGGAAGTACCCATAGGTAAGGCGCAAATATTGCACTTGTAGGTTTTATTTAAAACAAAATCTGTACTTTTGTGTAAAAGTTGTCTCTACATGTCCAGCAACCCATTACTTGACCGTATTACCATAGACCCTGTTATTTGCCATGGAAAGCCTTGCATTCGAGGCCTTAGATATCCGGTTTCGACTATTTTGGAATATCTTGCGGCAGGTGATTCACCTGGCGATATTTTGTCCGAATTTAAAGATTTGGAGGAGGAAGATATTCAAGCTTGTTTGGCATTCGCCATTTTGGCGGTGAACAGTAAAGGAAGTGTGGTAATACCCATCGCAGCATGAAGTTTATTATTGATGCCCATCTTCCGGCAGCGATTAAACATTATTTTTCTGCTGCCGGGTTTGAATCTATTCACGCCAGTGAATTGCCCAAAGGGAACAGTACTCCGGATGAAGAATTGGTACAATTTGCTGGTTTGGATGGTGTGATTATTACAAAAGATGAAGATTTTTATCAATCTTTTTTGCTTAAAAAGCGACCCTCAAAGTTGATTTTAGTCAAATTCGGCAACCTTCGCCTACATGAAACCATTGAGGTTTTTTCCCGCTCAAGTCAATTGTTGATTGAATTGATTGATAAGCACGATCTAATTGAGTTATACAGGGATAGAATAATCGTGGTTAATAAATAAAACGTCAATCGCGATGCAGGGCCGTACATTCTAAAATTGGCAAAAAAAAGATTCCTGTCGCGACGTTTAACAACCGTGGTTCTCGCCTGTGAAGAATAAGACATCTGAACCCAGGTGGCGCAGAGCGTCGGTAAACGGTCTTCGGACGGATGACCGCGCTCCAAACGCCAGCAAATAAAAAGCGCGCATGATCAAACAAATTTTATCCGTGAAAAAACCATTTGAATGCCCACCCAAACGGGGCAAATACTTCCTCATGCGATTGCTGCTGCTATTTGCCGTATTGGCCTTATGGTCGGTTGAGGTGTTGGCGCAAGACACGACAATGTCTTGGGTTCTGCGCGAGATGAAGCAAGATGATATCAATGAATTATGGACTGGCGTGCGCTTGTCGAACCAGCAGTCGGTGAACAGGGAGAAGCATTATTATATCAATGAATTGTGGACTCCCCAAGGTTGGCTGTACAATGTATTCAATGGAACAAGAGAATCTGTGCTTAATCCGTTTACGGATAAAAACCCAATAACGCTATTCAGCACAGTCAAGGCTGAACATACTGTGCAGTTGGTTAACGCCCTTGGTGCAACTGTTTGGATACGTAAAATTACAGACACGGAAGACGAAAACGTACTTACCATCAATGATCTGCAAGCACTACCGTTAGGGATATACGCCCTGCGGGTACTTGTGCCCAATGGGCAGATTTACACGTATAAATTGTTAAAACAATGATCGATGCTTACCCGGAAAAATCAGACCATCCGTACCCGGCTCTCCAAAAACGCTGGCAAAGCAGCCAGGGAGTCTAAAAGCCCGTCGTTGTCTAACGTTTCCAGTGCAGCGCGCGAATGGGTGCCGTTTACTACGCCCAAAGACAAGAAGCAGCCAGCATTGCGCCCTTCGAGCAGGTCCACCGGAGTGTCTCCAATTTTGACCACCAACTGGGCTGAGGTGATGCCAAACACCTGCATGGCTTTGTGGATCATGTGCGGAGCCGGGCGGCCTTGCGAAACCTCTTCGCTGGAGATGGAAAAATCGATGATGGAATCATTGCCACCGATGTAGTGCGCATTGAGGCCTTTATCCCAACCCAATTTCTGCAAAATGATATCGGTGACCGAGCGGTAGAAGCCGGTGTTCAGGGCAATGCGGACGTCGTTTGCGCGGCACCAGGCAAATGCGTCCAAAGCACCCTCGGTAGGCAATACGACGGCCTCGTTTCGGTAGTAGTCTTCCAGAATGGATTTGAAGCGCACAAAACTTTCGTTCGCGCGTACCTCCACGCCGTCCGCAGAGCCCAGTTGCTCTCGCCAGAGCAGGTGAAAGACCTCTAACTTGGACACTCCCATCAATGCATTGAGCCGGGCAGTATCGGCTTCAATACCCGTTTGGGTGCAAGCCGCCTGAAAACAATGAAGTACTTCGTCGTGATCCTGGACGGTAGTGCCGGCCATATCGAAGACGACCATTTTGATGGGAAAGACATACGGGACAAATTAGTGTTGGCAAAGGTACACATACTGCCCC
>JBMOHO010000282.1:0-5193 GCA_049317805.1 Saprospiraceae bacterium | reverse complement strand
TCAACGTTCTCCGGTTTTCCGAGCAATCCTTACGCCGAGGTGCTTCCCACTGGTGCTTATTCGGTGGATGTGCCCTCGCATTACATATACACCATTACCCCTACCAAAACGGGTGATTGCGATTGTGGCATCGGGGCAGAAGACTTCAACGAAGGGCGGAATATTATTCTGGGAATAGAAAGTGCTCCCACGCTTGCCGAGTTGATTGCCTTGGACTTTAACAACAGTGGAACAACTTACACGTCTGACTTAGTTGGTATGCAAAATTGCTTGTTAGGCCTTTTTAGCCCTCCTTCGGCATGGACCGCATGGTTTTTTGTACCAATCGTTGCTTACAATGCAAACAATCCGCCAAGTGGTTTTCCTATTCTTCCTACCCTTCCTACAGCTATTACCACCCCTTTGGTAACGGCTCCTCTAACCGCCCAAGACTTTTACGGCATCAAACGCGGCGACTTGGATGGCTCTTGCACAGACTGTGATGACGAATTTTTCCGCGCTCCCGAGCCGACGACGGACCGTTCTGTAAAAAAGGTTATCAACTACCACCTTGAAAAACAGGAAATGGTTAAAGGCCAAACAGCCGATTGGTATCTCACGTTAGACGAAGATGTGGATCAATTAGCCGTTTTGGGTCTTGATTTAGAATTGGACAATCAGGCAATAGAAGTATTGGATGTCCAAGCTAGCGATATTTCTGCTGAATTTTTACAGAGCAACATCAGTGTTCGGACAGGGCAGGCCCCCTTGCGCATCAAGTGGTTCACTGGAAACCCCAACGGTGAATCGTTTCAGAAAGGACAGCGATTAGTGCGCTTGCGCGTGCAGGCCAAGAAAGATGAAGCACTAGCAGAAGGGGTGGTACGTGATAGAAAGGCCGAAAAACCGAATGGGTACTACCAAAATGGCGCTCAAGCAGCTTTCATTGAGCTGTCGAGAGAGCAAACCGACGCCTTTGAACTGCGCCTGTTGGGTGGAAATCCTGTGCAAGGTAGCGCCTCTTTCGAGTTGTGCAGCCCTGCAGCATCCGATGTACGCCTCCAGTTGGTCAATGCACAAGGCCATGTGGTGCAAACCCTGTCGCTTCCAGGGTTTAAAGGGCGACAAATCACGGAACTGCACGAGGTGGAAAGCCTTCAACCCGGCGTATACCTCCTGAACGCGGCTACGCAATCGCAAAACACTTCTGTCCGCTTTATTAAACTTTAACCCTTTTAATATGCATAGGATGCTTTACCGGCTTTTGGCCGGTAAAGTATTATATGCGTATTGATTTAATACGTGGCTCATGAATCGGTTGATACAATTTTTCAGCATAACAATTGTCATATTTTCCTTTGATCAAGTCAAAGCCCAAGATATTTATTATGTACACAAAAACCCTGTTGCTGTTGGCTCTACGATATCCCGAATAAACCCCAATACCTGTGAAGTGGTGAAGGTGGTGGATATACAGTTGCCTACAGACGCCAACAGTCAAACATTTTCAGACATCACCTTTGCTCCGAATGGCAGTTTGTATGTTACAGAATCTAAAAACTCCCCTAGTAGTAAGGGCATAAGTATTGTAGATACAATAACCGGGGTGGCCACGCGAGTTGTTGATCTTCCTTTCAGTGACGTCTATAATTCCCTCACCTGTTCATCTGATTACACGTTTTATTTTGGTGCCAATTCTTTGTACAGTTACAATTTATTGACCAATACGTTAATAGCGCACGGTGGTCCGTTTCCGTTTACCCTGGCGGGCGACCTCACTTTCCAGAACGGTGCATTATTGGGAACGGCAAACGGCAACTTGCTCGTGGAGATGAATACAGACACGCCTACTCAAAGTACGGTATTGTTCAATTACACTACAGATTTTAATTATTTTGCTTTTGGGGTTGTTTCGTACTCGCTTGGTTGCGACAGCACGATTATGTACATCACGGCTAACGAGAATGGGGGGGGCTCCAATCCTAATGGCAAGTTGTACCAGCTTGATTTTAATTCCCAGTCCACTACATTCCTGTGCGATATGCCCCAAGGTGCACGTGGCGCAGCCATGTTCTCCGAACACACTGCATCTTATTGCGACCTGGAATTAAACCTGGATGCCGACACTTCATCTGCGGCACCACCCACCGACTTTCAGGCCAAGGCTGTTTGTGACGACTATATAGTCTTTCTTGCCGACACTACAGATGCTTTTTTGCGTTCGGGGTACCGCATCGATTCGATGGTGGTCCGCTTGTTGCCTTCCCCTGCGGGAGGTGGATTTGAAGTGCTTGTGTTTTATATTTTATCTGGCAATAACAGCTACCCGGATTTGTTGATTACGGGCACTTTTACCCAGGAAGTTAGAATATATAACAAAACAAGCAACCTGAACGCCACAGCGGCATTGGCATTTGAGAAAGTGCTTGATTCACTGATATGGGTCGGCACCCCCGGCATACTTCCCGGCCCCCGCACCGTAGAATGGATCGTGTACGCCTCTGGCGGCCGCACCGACACCGCATACACGTACTTTGAGGTATTGCCTCTCAACGTGGCAGGCGCCGACAACAGCGTGTCGCTTTGTGCAAATGCTGCGGCGCAAGATTTGTCTACCTTCTTGTCTGCCGATGCACAGCCGGGCGGCATCTGGTGGCCGCTCACGGCCTCGGGCGGCAGCGTATACAACCCGGTGGCAGATGCACCCGGCGTTTTCGCTTACGTGGTATCCGCCGCTCCTGAATGCCCTTCTGATACTGCACGAATCACCGTGTCCGAAAATCCGCTGCCGGTGTTTAGCGCAGGCATCGACCGATTGCTATGTGCGGGCAGCAGCTTGTCTTTGGTGCCGCCTCCCGCTGCGGGCATAGTTTATACGTGGAATAACGGGGTAGCTGCCGACAGCCTCGTGGTAAGCACGCCAGGGCTGTATTGGGCCCTGGCAACGGATGCAAACGGCTGTTCGTGGAGCGATACTGTACTGGTCAGTGCGGGCGACACGGCGGTGGTGTACACCAGCATGAGTACCTGCGTGGGGCAGTCGGCCAACTGGAACGGATTCACGTTTTATGCCGATACGGCCCTGTGCGTGACGTATACGGCACTCAATGGTTGTGATTCCACCCATTGCTTTTCGGCCAGCTTTTATTATCCGGTCGTCAGCTTGGATACCACCCTTTGTCAGGGGCAGACGCTCACGTATATAGGCGAAACCTTCACTGAGGCGGGTACGTACGAAGATACGTTGAGCCTATTCGGCTGCATGACCAGGGTGGAAGTGGAGCTAAATCTGACGCCTCCGTATACGCTGCAACAGGTGGCGTCCCTGTGCTCTGGACAAACTTACTTGTGGTACGGCGATACGCTGGAGCAGCCAGGCCAGTACCAGCGCCTGGTGCAACAGCCGGGTTTGTGCGACACCGTGCTGCAATTGGTGCTCACTCCTGCAATAAGCGTCACCTTAGATCTCGCCCAAAGCCTCTGTGCGGGCGATACCCTCCAATTCGGCACACAGGTGCTCACCCAGTCCGGCATTTATTATGATACACGGGCAGGTCTGGCAGGCGCTTGCGACACGGTGGTTACGCTTGTTCTCTCGGTGCTGCCCCTACCCGTGCCAACCATTGGCGGCGACATGCTGCTGTGCGCTGGTGACCAGGCCACCCTTGGCGTTTCGGATGCCTATGCAGCCTATATTTGGTCTAATGGAAGCACCAATGCACAACTCAATGGCTTGGTGCCGGACACTTATTACGTCACGGTAACCGACGCATCAGGCTGCACAGGCTCGGCTGGTGTGCTGGTGTCTGCTTCAGCGCCCATTGTGGTGAAACTACTGGCCACCGCCCCCCGATGCCCCGGCTCATCGGATGGCGCTGTTTCCTTGGCCGCAGAGGGCGGAACAGCGCCCTACCAGTATGCGCTCCAAGCCGGAACACCCCAATCCGACTCGTTGTTTGCGCTGTTGCCTGCCGGAAATTATACCGTTCAGGTGATCGACCAACTGGGTTGCACCGACACGGATACCCTTTCATTGACGGGGCCTGCACCCTGGAGCATCGATGTGGGCACCGGGCTTATACTTGCGCCGGATGATGCTTATGCCATACCGTTGACCATCAACGGACAACCCCTGCAGCCCTTGCAATACGCATGGTATCCGCCAGAAGGCCTTTCCTGTGCCGACTGTGCGCAGCCTGTGGCCACCCTTCAACAAACCACCACGTATCAGGTGACGGTCAGCGACGCCAATGGCTGCACGCAGACGGATACCCTGGAACTGCGCATCCGCGACAGCATAGCCGTGTACATCCCCAACGTGTTCACCCCGAATGGCGATGCGCTCAACGAAGTGTTTACGGTGTTCGCCCGGCCCGGCACCCAGGTCATCGTGGACGTGTTTCGGGTGTTCAACCGCTGGGGCGAATTGGTGTATGAGGGCAAAAACATGACGCCTGGTGACTACGCCCAAGGTTGGGACGGACAGGTGCGCGGCAAGGACGCACCAGCGGATGTGTACGTATGGTACGCGGAGTTGAGGCTACCGGATGGAGCGGTGGAGCAGCGACAGGGCGATGTTACGCTGTTGCGGTAATCCAAGAGCCTGTAATGTTCAGGGTTTTGCCAAATTGGCACGCAACTTCCGGCTGCACTCCCAGGCCATTATTCCGGCGGCCACCGCCACATTCAGCGAGTGTTTGGTGCCAAATTGCGGTATCTCAATGGCACCATCGCACCATTGCAGGGCTTTTTCGCTCACGCCGTTTACCTCATTGCCGAAAAGAAGGGCGTATGCCTGTCCGATTTGTGGCGAAAAATCGTGTGCCATCACCGCCCCGGTGGTTTGTTCAACAGCCCAGATGGACACCTGTTGGGCCTTCAACGCCGATAAAGCCTCTTCGATGTGTTCGGCGTGCTGCCAGTCGACCGAATCCGTGGAGCCCAGCGCCGTTTTCAGTATTTCCCGGTGGGGCGGTTGTGCGGTGATGCCGCACAGGATGATGCCCTGGAGGGCAAACGCGTCGGCGGTGCGGAAAATGGAGCCCACGTTGAGGCCGGAGCGCACGTCGTCGAGGATAAAATAGACGGGTATTTTATCGGCCGACTTGAACGCTGCGGTGTCCAGTCGGTTCAACGCGTCCATGGAGCGTTTGATCAAGGGTTCTTCCATGCGTTACGGTTTGCGCATCATTTCGACGAGGGGCAGTTCAAACC
>JBMOHO010000281.1:0-5196 GCA_049317805.1 Saprospiraceae bacterium | reverse complement strand
GGAGCGGAAAACGAGATTCGAACTCGCGACCTCAACCTTGGCAAGGTTGCGCTCTACCAGCTGAGCTATTTCCGCCTGTCAACGATCATTTTGTCGTTAGCGGATGCAAATATACGGCAGCTTAATTTTACTGTGCAAGTTTTTTCTAACTTTTTTTTTCAACCCTCAACTCAAAACTCAAAACCCTCAACTCAAAACTCAAAACCCTCAACTCAAAACCCTCAACTCAAAACTCAAAACTCAAAACTGTCAACTGTCAACTCCCTGCTTATACAACTCCATCTGCCGTTTGTAATAAAAGTAGGCATCGATTTGTGCGCGTACGGGTACAGCCGAGCTGGTACGGCGATAGAGGTTTTGGTCGTTGCGGTCGATGATGCGGGCTTTGACGTTGTCTTGCAACTGGAGGTCGATCATGTCCTGGATTTCGCGGCGTAAGTCGGGTTGGTACACCGGGAAACAGGTTTCGATGCGGAAACTGAGGTTGCGTTCCATAAAGTCGGCGCTCGACAGGTAATACTGCGGATCGCCACCGTTGTGGAAGATGAACACGCGCGCGTGCTCCAGGAAACGGTCTACAATGCTGATCACCTCAATGTTTTCGCTCTCGCCGGGCACGCCGGGCACCAGGCAGCAAATGCCGCGGATAATGAGTTTGATTTTGACCCCGGCCTTAGACGCCTCGTACAGCTTGGCGATCATGTCTTTGTCTTCCAGGCTGTTCATTTTAAGCATCATAGCCGCCGGTTGGCCGTTGCGGGCAGCTGCCGTTTCGCGCTCTATGAGCGCCACCAGACCGGGACGCAGGTTGAATTTGCCCACCAGCAGGTGCTCAAACTCTTGTCGCGGCGGCTTCACATTTTCCAAAAAGGTAAACACGGCGCTGACTTCCTCGCAGATGCGCTGGTCGGAGGTAAACAAACCAAAATCGCCATAGACCCTGGCGGTGTCTTCGTTGAAGTTGCCAGTACCGAGGTAGGCATAGAGGCGGGATTCGCCGTTTTCAAGCCGACGAATCAGGCCGAGTTTGGAGTGCACTTTTACCCCCGGAAACGAGTAATGCACGCGCACACCGGCGCGTTCCAGTTTTTCGCCCCATTCGAGGTTGGCCGCCTCGTCAAAACGGGCTTTGATTTCCACGAAAATGGACACCTGTTTGCCGCGCTGCACGGCTTCCATGAGGGCATGCAGAATCTTGCTTTGTTTGGCCACGCGGTACTGGGTGATCTTGATGTGCGTGACGTCGGGGTCTACCGAAGCGCGTTCAAAAAAGTTGATGACGGCGTGGTAGCTCTGATACGGCGCATGCAGGAGGTAATCTTTCTGGCGGATGATGTCGAACGGCGCATCGGTGCTGTCGAGCATCGGGTGGGGCAGGGGCGGGAGGGGCTTGTTTTTGAACTGGGTCATCCCGAAATCGGGAAACTTGAAGAAGTCGAAGTTGTTGTGGTATCGGCCTTCAGGCAGGGTATCGTATTTGCCCAGGTCAAAGGTGTCTTGCAGGTATTCGAGAAAATGGAGGGGCATCTCGCGGTCGTACACAAATCGGCTGGGCGGACCTACGAGGCGTTTCTGGAGGCTATCCTTGATTTTTTGTACCAGGTCGCCGCTGAACTCGTCTTCAATGTACAATTCGGCGTCGCGTGTCAGTTTGATGGAGTAGGTGTCCTGGATGTCGTAACCGGGAAAAAGCCAGGAAATGGAGTTGCGCACGATGTCGTCGAGCATGATGATGTCATGCTGGCCGGTGGGGGAGGGGAGTTCAATGAACCGGGGGAGCTGGTCGGTGGGAATGCGTACCAGCGCGTATTCGCTTTCGCCTAAGGGGCGTTTTTTGGGGCGCAAATGCACGGCCAGATAGAGGTTGGCATTGGCCAAAAAGGGCCTGATGCGCTGTTTGACCAGCAGCACGGGCATGACAAAGGGCAGCAGGTTTTCGTGAAAATAACTCTCTACGAACGCCAGTTGCTCCTCGTTCAAGCCTAAACGGCGCTTGAGGAATATGTTGTGGCGGGCCAGTTCGGGCACGATCTGCTGGTCGAAGATGATGGAAAATTCTTCTTGCTGGCGGTTGACCGTGCGGTGGATTTCTTTGAGCAGGTCGCGTGGCTCAAAGTCCATTTCTGCGTTGGTTTGACGCTTGATCTCCTTGAGGTTGCGGATGTTGGCCACACGCACGCGGAAAAACTCGTCGAGGTTAGACGAATAAATGGCCAAAAACTTCAGACGCTCGAATAAGGGAACTGCAGGGTCTTTTGCTTCCTGCAGAACGCGGTAGTTGAATGAAAGCCAGGAAATGTCCCTTAAGGTATACGGTTGTTCGTGCATTGTGGTAACACTAAAATCCAGATAGTTGTATGTGCATGCTGCTGTCGCAAATGTGCGACATTCGGTGAAAACGCCACGCTTTATCCTGTAAAAATTGGAAAACTTACAAAAATTTAACTTGAAAGCGGAAAGAGGAATGAGGAATGCGGAATACGGAATACGGAATACGGAATACGGAATTTTTTCAGATTGGGCGTTGGTGTTGGAGTTGCGCTTGCTACACTTCAACTGGCTTCCTTCGGAAGCAGATAATTGACCACAGAGGAGGGGAGGTTAAGGGAGGCGGCTTTTTCTCCCTTAACCTCCTTTACTCTGTGGTTAAAAAAAACACGCGGAGCGTGTAAAGTCCCCCTTAACCTCATACGGAATGCGGAATTTTTTCAGATTGGGCGTTGGTGTTGGAGTTGCGCTTGCTACACTTCAACTGGCTTCCTTGTCTTTCCTTAAAACAAGGAACCTTGTTTGGGTATCACTTGCACCCGTTCGGGACCGCGCAAAATGGCGTGAGGCATCTGTTTTATCATGGCAGCGGCGGCGTAAGCGGCCAAATCAGGCGCCAGCAGGTTGTCGGGCTCGTGGGTAAAAAAATACACCTGGCGCAAACCGTGGGCGCACCAGTTTGCCAGGCGCGATGCCCAGGCGTCTATGCGGGCAAAATCGGTAGGGTGCAAACCGTTGCCCACAAAACGGACCATGGTGCGGGGCGCGGTGAGGTGCATGTGGCAAACATCGCGCCGCCCGGCCACATCGGTAATGACCGCCGCTGCGCCGTGTTTTTCCAGCAATTCAAAATAGGCGGGCGATTCGGGAAAAAAATCGGGGTGGCGCACCTCTACCGCCAAAGGCAGGGTGCGCGGCCAGCGCAGCAAAAAACGCTCCAGCCGCACATAATGGTGTGGGGCAAAGGCAGGCGGCGTTTGCAGGAACGTGCATCCGTACTTGTCGTCTAAGCCCGACACGGCGTCCGCAAATGCTTCGATTAACGTATTGGAAGCGCCCAAATCGGGCGCATGGCTGATGGCCTGGAGCACTTTCGGGCAAAACCGGAAGTCGGCAGGCGTTTCTTCGCGCCAGCGCGCAGTGGTGGCGGCATCAGGCATGCGGTAATGCGTGCTGTTGTGCTCAATGGTGTTGAACTGCCGTCCGTAGTGCAACAGGTAATCGCCTTGTTTGGTGCCCTCCGGATACCAGGTGCCTACCCACGGTTTCATGTGGTAGCCTGTTGCGCCGATGTAGATGTCGGGCGGGCCGTCGTGTTTGGGCAAACGCAACCAGTAACCGGAGTTGTATTCCGGTTCGGGCGGCAGCGAGAAATCTACCTGCTCAATGTCGTGCAGCTTGCCAAAATCCATGCGTCAAGGCCCTACAAACTTGTATCCTACTCCCCGGATGGAATGAAAATGGTGGGGCGTTTTCGGATCTTGCTCGAAGTATTTGCGGAATGCCAGGATGAAATTGTCGATGGTGCGGGTACTCGGAAACACATCGTACCCCCAAACGGCCTGAAGAATCTGGTTTCGGCTGACCACTTCGTTTTTTCGTTCCACGAGCAATTTGAGCAGCATGGCTTCTTTTTTGGTCAGGGTAAGCGTTTCACCGCGCCAGGTCTGGGCCTCGAAGGTGCTGAAATTGACCTGGTTGGCACCAAAGGCGTACAGTTCGTTGAAGTCGCCCCGCACGCGCTGGCTTCTGCGCACCAGGTTTTGCACCCGCAGGAGCAATTCCTCGAGGTTGAAAGGTTTGGTGAGGTAGTCGTCGGCACCTTTTTTGAGTCCCGTGATGCGGTCCTGGGCCATGTCTTTGGCGGTGAGCATGAGTATGGGCACTTCGTTGTTGCCCAGTCGCATCTGTTCGGCAATGGTGAAGCCGTCGAGTTCGGGCAGCATGACGTCAAGCAACAGCAAGTCAAAGTGCTGCTGCTGTGTCAGTTCCAGCGCTTTTTTGCCATTGGCAGAAGCCACTACTTCATAACCTTCGAGTTCCAGGTTCAATTTGATCGCTTCGCGGAGCGATTCTTCGTCTTCTACCAGGAGTATACGCATGTTGGAGTTGGATACAGTCCGTTAATTTGGTGGTGATTAAAGAAATGCTTGCTTAAATGTTTCCACATCGTAGAAATTAAAACCTTCATTTGGGCCAATATGTTCGACAAGTCTGCGATCCGTGGTCACTATGATTTTATCGTCGGTTGCTTGGGCCGCTTGAAAAAGGTATTGATCACTGGCGTAATTTCCTGTAAGTAGTTTTGATTCCAGCACACTTGGCAGTGCTGTTGCCCCTTGGAGCACAACGCACTTTTCAGGATTTTGAAGGACTGCGGAAAAAAAGTTTTTCAAAGCGAGTCGACATGGGATATCGTAGTCAAAAGTGCTGCGGTAACGATGTAGTTTTTGTAAAAACGGACTGTTTTGGAGTACCACAATTTTGTGATTTGAACGCAAAAAACGTTGAAAAAATACATATACTTCCTTTTTTTCAACCGCTAAAGCATCCGGTCTGTGCCAATCCAAAAACCACTCATTGATGACGAAATCCATGCTTTTACCCCAAAATGTCAACCGGAAAAAAACGTTGTGACAAATGCATTTGAGATGCCAAGAAATTTTTTAATCCACCGGCTAACTGACCGTTGGATTCTACTTTTTGTATTTCTACTTTTGTCTCTTGGCCCTCTTTGATTAAATAGTGTACCTTCAGATCATTGGCATCTAACTGTCCTTCGTGCACTTCAGCGAGCAAAGACAGCAATAAATGCTCGCTGTGCGTTGAAAAAAGAAACCGCTTGCCTTCTTTTTGCGCTATTTCTACCAGCACATGCACGAACTTTTCGATCAAAACCGGGTGAAGGTGTATCTCCGGCTCATCAAC
>JBMOHO010000280.1:0-5200 GCA_049317805.1 Saprospiraceae bacterium | reverse complement strand
TTTACCACTAAGGCACTAAGAGACACTAAGGAACACTAAGGTTTTTACCGAGACACCATATTAATGAGGCCCTAAAATTCGGCTTAGTGTTTCTTAGTGCCTTAGTGGTAAAAAACGGCTTAGTGTTTCTTAGTGTCTCTTAGTGCCTTAGTGGTAAAAAACGGCTTACTGTTTCTTAGTGTTCCTTAGCGCCTTAGTGGTAAAAAACGGCCAACGCATTCAGCCGTTTACAGCCATCAAACAGACGAAACAAAATGCCAAAAACAAACATCTTGCCCCGTAAAAACAGAATAAAGTTTTAAAAATATGTGTTTCCCAAAAGTTTGTCCCTGAAAATTGTCGCGTAAAGGCCAATACCAATAAATAATCGAAACCAAATCCAAACACGCGAGTTACTTTCGCACACTCTTTACTGCCGAAAACATGTACCTGCGTTTGTTCCTCTTGTATACCGTTGTGCACCTGCCCATGTGGAGCGGGGTGAAAATGGGTGTCCGGGAACGCACTGAAGAGCAAAAGATCGGCATAGACGTGTCGCACCACCAACGGCGCATCAACTGGGATACGGTGATGCAACTGAATAACCTCGATTTCGCTTTTGTCAAAGCCACCGAAGGGGGCGATTTCACCGACAGCCTGTTTTGCCACAACTGGGAGGAGCTTGGCCGCGTAGGTATGCCGCGTGGTGCCTATCACTTTTTTCGCTCCCGCACCGACGGATACGCACAAGCCATGCATTTCCTGAATACGGTGGATATCCAACACGGCGACTTGCCGCCCGTGCTCGATGTAGAATTGACAGACGGCGTGCCGCCGCACATCATGCTCGAGCACATGCGCCTGTGGCTGCTTACGGTCGAACGCGAGCTCCACATGAAGCCGATCATCTACACCAACCAGCATTTTTACGACAAATACCTCGCGGGCTTGTTTGAGCATTATCCACTGTGGATCGCCCGCTATTCCTGGGAACCGCCTGTGCTGAGCACCGGACGCCGCTGGGACTTCTGGCAGTTCAGCAACGAGGGCCACGTAGAGGGCATTTCGGGCAAAGTAGACCTCAACATGTTTCCCGGGAACCTCGAGCGGTTTGGGCAACAAACCCTGAAACCCGACGGCGCACGCCCGACACAGGCCAACACGTATGTAGCGCCTTAGAAAACACCCCATTTGCACTTTTGACGGTGGGCTGATGATTCAAACGGTTGCAAGGGCTATATTTGCCCCTCAAAATGGTTTTCATCATGCGCATTGCCTACCTGTTGTTTACGCTCCTCTGCCTGGGGCTGTACCCTGCTTCCGCTCAAAATTTCTCCGAAAAAAACCTCCGCAAATCCGTTCAATATTTAGCCTCCGACAAGATGCAGGGGCGCGGAACCGGCACCAAAGAAGAGGCCAAAGCCGCCGAATACCTCGCCAATGCGTTCAAAAAAATGGGCCTGCAGCCCAAAGGGAACAACAATACCTGGTTTCACGACTTCGGATTCACCCCCAACAGCGATCCGCACAGCGCCCAACCAGCGTCCACTAAACCCCTCATGAGCCGCAATGTGGCCGCTTACCTCGACAATGGCGCGCCGTATACTATCGTCATCGGTGCCCACTACGACCACCTGGGCCTCGGCCACGACCACAATTCCCTTGACCCCAATCCGGACGGGAAAATCCACAACGGTGCCGACGACAACGCTTCCGGTACAGCCGGTGTGCTTGAGCTGGCCCGCTACTTTTCCCAAAATGATCAGAAAGAATCCCACAATTTCCTGTTCCTTTGTTTTTCCGGCGAGGAACTGGGCCTCGTAGGCTCCAAACGCTTCACCGAGTACCCCACCATCGAACTCGACAAGGTGAGTTTTATGGTCAACCTCGACATGATCGGGCGGCTCAACCCCGAAAAACGCATCCTGGTGGGCGGCGTGGGCACAGCGCCCGATTTTGTGCCCCTGCTCAACAGCTTCAGCACCGGGCTGAGCATCAACAAAGACAGCGCAGGCGTGGGACCCAGCGACCACACGTCGTTTTACCTGAAAAAAATTCCAGTGCTCTTTTTCTTCACCGGCCAGCACAAAGACTACCATAAACCCAGCGACGACGCCAAATTAGTGAACTTTCCCGGCATGGTGCAGGTGCTCGAATTGGTATCTGGCGTGGTGGAAGCGTTAGACAAAAAACCCAAACTCGCTTTTCAGGAAACCAAATCCAATAAATCCGACACGCCGGCATTTAAAGTGACCTTGGGCATCATGCCCGACTACGTGTGGGATCAGGAGGGTGTGCACGTAGACGGCGTTACCGACGGGCGCCCGGCGGCCAAAGCCGGACTGAAACAGGGCGATGTGATTTTGGGCCTCGGCGATTTCCCCGTGAAAAACATGCAGGACTACATGCAGTGCCTGTCCAAGTTTGAAAAAGGGCAGAGTACGACGGTGAAGATTCGGCGGGGGACTACGGACATGGTTTTGCCAGTTACTTTTTAGTGCAAATCATCCTCGGTTTTACCGTTGGTAAATCCTCTTCCCACAATACACGCAAACAGGGGGGCCGTACCAATTGGAATAGCCATTGTAGATATTTTGGTGGTTATAACCCGGGTTTGCTCCATTCCTGACATGTTGAAGATACGGGCAACTGCAGTGTTCTCTCGCCTCTACGGCGCAGTGCTGAGACGCCATTGCCTGTTGCTCCATGGCACAACTACCCAGTCCGGCCATTAACACCGCGAGCATAGTGAAAGCCCTGATGCGGGCATCTTTTTGTGGCTTGTTCGACAGCGTACATGCCTTGACTACATAACAAACCCACAAGCCCCCCATCAAAATAACGGCGCTCAGCAGGGCCAAAAGCCCATTTTGTTCTAATAGTTGGACAACGCTGACTAATTCCAACTCCGCCGATTGGGAAGTGTGCAGTACCACAGGGGTTTGGGAAAAAAGGGATGAGGCGATGGTGGCGGATAAGCAGGTTGCCAAAAGAAGTTTAGTTGACATCGTTTAGTGGTTTTTGACTGTTTGTTATTCATCCTGAAATCCCGTTTAAGTTATCATCATGATGTCCAGTACATCCGCACCACCCAGATGCGACAGCCATATCCAATCATCCGTACAGTTGCACTTGTTCCTGTTTCAAGTCTAATCCACCCCCAATCTATAAAACACAAAAATTTCATATTCAAGTCTTTATCAAATTTTTATAGCTTTTTTTAAACAAAAAAAGACCTCTTTTTTTTGCTAAACTGTCTATGCGCAGCAGTGCGAAACCCCGCACCTTTGTGGCAGTTGCCGTGCCTGCCAAGCCCAAATGCGACGGCTGGCAAGAGGGAGTTGCATCCTGGGCAACACTCATTACACTCTTCATCATCAAACACACGCCATCATCATGCTTCACTACAATCGGTGGAGGCAGACAGGATTCTCATTGCTCTTGTTTGTCATCCAATTTTCGTCCCTTTCTGCCGGCAATCCGGCCTACGACAGCACCACCTGGATTCAGCCCGTGCTGGACAACACGGAAAAAGAGCAACGCGAGCTGGAGCGGCTTTTTACCGAACAAACCGAACCTTTATTGCAACGCTTGGCCGATGTGCGCCGCACCCTCGCCACCCCACAGGCCCGCGTGGCCGAAACCGGCTACGCCCTCTTGTGGGAACGCGTGCAACTGCAAGACGCAATCGACGAACTGCAGGCCGAACACGAGCTCAAAAAACTCAAACTCCGCTACCGCAAGGGCATCGAGATTGTGAAAATGCTGTACGAGAAGATCCTCGCCATGGATCACCATTTCAGCAGCCTGAAGGCGCAACAGGAGTTGCTCAACATCAGCAATCCGCATTTTTACCCGGAATTCACCGAAACCCGCAACATCATCGACGAGCGCATCAAACGGAAATTCGGGTTTGTCATGCCCGAAGTGCTGCAAAACAATCCCTACCTGTCGGCCACTTTCTCCCTTGTGGGCATGGTGCTCAACAGCCCGGAGGACAAGGAAAAAAAGGCAGACCCCGAAAAAATTGCCTGTATCCTCGACTTTACCGTGCGCATGCACACCGACCTCAACACCGTGTACTACGAAACGGGATACCTCCGCGACGCCAACCTGACGCTCAAACACGATTGTGAACAACTCTTCGCCGAATGCGCCCGACAAGTGGGCTACACCATCCCCCTCGAAAGCTGCCGCGATGGCGACGACTGGGAGCGCCTCTACGCCTTGCTCGACAACCTCGTGGCCAAAGCCCTCGGCGAAAACGGCGCCAACACCACAACTACTTCCCCGGGCATGCCACCCGGTATGCCCGGCATGCCCCCACAACCCCAGGGCGACGTGCAGTTGCAGGTCAAGACCGAAACCAACCTGCTCTTCGCGCTCGAACGCATCACCCAGTTCATTACCCGGTACAGCGACTTCGTCAACCAAGGCAACGAGTACTACAAGAAATTTTCCAAAATTGTGGATACGTACGAAAAGGACAAAACCTGTTCAGAGCAATTGCCCGACGCCTTCCTCCAATTGGAAAAAGACATCAACCAAACCCTCGATAAATTCAACACCGCTTACCGCATGCCCGAAGTGCAAGGCTCCAAGCTCAAAGACATGCTCTACGGTGTGGCCGAATACAACTAACGCATCCAAAAAAATTCATCATGACCCGCTTTTTTACCCTCGTGCTGCTGCTCGGCGCCGGCATGTTGTCGGCCCAGCAGGCAGCCCAATCCTTCAACCCCCTCACCGACAGCGTGGCCGTTTGGAGCGAAGGCAAATGGATATTGCCCATTTCAACCAAAACCCTCACCGCCTCCCTCGCGGCCACCACGCCCGAGCTGGTGCGCGTGCGCGACGTGCAAGTACTCATGATCCGCCGAAGTCCGTTCATCGTCTTTCAGGGCGAACACAAAGACGCGCCCGGAATCGGCTATTTCGTGGCCATCAGGCTAAAAGAAACCCGACAAGGCGTGTTTTGCGCCGACCAGTTGGTGCAAACCTGCACCGGAAACCCCTGCCAGGCCTGCAACTTCTCAGGAGGCAGCTGCGTCTGCGAAGAATATTACGATCCCAACAACCCCCTGTCCACCGGAACATGCAACCACACCATCTCCAAACGCATGGCCCTCGCCCACCTCGTCGACGGAAAAATAATCCCCAATGATGATAAATAACTGAGTAAAAAACGTTCCCGCGAAGGACGCAAAGGTTCCGCTAAGGT
>JBMOHO010000279.1:0-5239 GCA_049317805.1 Saprospiraceae bacterium | reverse complement strand
CGATGAGTTTATCGTTGGTCAGTTGCATGTCCACCATGCAGTTGTCGAGTACGCGACCAAGGCGGATCATCACGCTGGTAGAAATCATGTTGAGTACCAATTTTTGGGCGGTGCCGGCTTTCATGCGCGTGCTGCCGGTTACAAATTCAGGGCCTACCACCACCAATACCGGAAAATCGGCCTCCGCAAGCAGCGGCGCGCCCGGGTTGCAGGTGATGCAGCCGGTTGCTATGCCGTGTTGGCGGCACATGCGCAAGCCATGCACTACATAAGGTGTGGCACCAGAGGCTGCGATGCCGATGACCAAATCGCCGGAGTCTATTTTCCAGCCTTGTAAATCCTCCCAAGCCATAGACACGTTGTCTTCCGCGTGCTCTACCGACTGGCGTATGGCCTGATCGCCCCCGGCAATAAGGCCCACCACCCAATCGGCCGGCACCCCAAACGTGGGTGGAATTTCGGAAGCATCCACCACGCCCAAACGCCCGCTGGTGCCGGCGCCAATGTAAAAAAGCCGCCCACCGGCCTGCATGCGCGGTACAATGGCCTCCACCAGCGCCTCTATTTGCGGAATGGCCAGGGCCACAGCCCGGGGCACGGTTTGATCCTCGTTGTTGATGGATGTCAGGATTTCCCGGGTAGACATTTGCTCCAAATGCCGGTAAGCGGAAGCGCTTTCTGTAATTTTTTCCATGCTATTCACAATTGGTTTAAAGCTGTTTACAAACCATTTAAGATTTTAACAAATATTAAATCGACGCTAACAGGTTTTAAGAATCCGGTATGTGATAACACCGGCAACTTGCACGCAAAATTCAAACAGCCATTAAAAACGACAGCCATGTTACAGCGTGTTTCTTCCCTAATTGCCCTGTTGGCGCTTGCGTTCATCATGCCCGCCTGCCACACCGCCCAAAAGTATATGGAAAGCGGTAATTATGACGACGCCATTGATTTTTGCGTCCAACGCTTGCGCGGCAAAACCAAAAAGCAAACCGAGTTGGTTCAGGGCCTCGAAGCGGCGTTTGCCAAAGCCCAGGAACGCGATGTTCAGCAGGCGGAACGCCTCCTGACCCAAGGAAACCAGGAAAACTGGATCCGAATCAACAGCCTCTACCGCCAAATCAACGATCGTCAGCGCAAAATACGGCCATTGTTGCCCCTCGTGTCCAAAGATGGCTATCAGGCGCGGTTTAACCTGATCGATGTGTCGAACCTGGAACACGACAGCCGCAAAAATGCAGCCGATTTCCTTTACACCCAGGCAGAAACCGGCTTGCAACGCGCCGCTGCAGGCGACCGTATGGCGGCCCGGGAGGCATACGCCAAGCTGCGCGAACTGGAACAAAATTATTTCAATACCTACCGCGAAAAAGAATCTATGAAAGAAGAAGCACGTCGCCTCGGCACTTCATGGGTATTGGTAGAACTGAATAACCAAAGCGGCTATCCATTGCCCTATCGATTTGAAGAGGAGGTGATGGCGCTGAGTAAATCAGACCTCGATGAAGAGTGGGTGGCATTTATGTTTGACCCAAAGCCCGGTTTTAAGCCCGACTATACCGCCCAACTGCGCATAGAAAACATCGCTGTGAGTCCTGAACAAGTGTCTGAACGACGCTACACCGACACCAAAACCATCAAAGACGGTTGGGAATACGCTCTGGACCCACGCGGCAACGTGAAAAAAGACACTGCCGGAAACGACATTAAAGTGGACAAATTTGTCGACGTGCGTGCCGATGTCATTGAGGTTTTTCAACGCAAAGCCGCCAACCTTGTGGCCTCCGTAATCCTTTTCGACGCAACCGGCAACCGACTCGACAACGACCGCCTGTCTGAGGAAATCGTATTCGAACATTTTGCATCTACCTTCATCGGCGACGCCCGCGCCCTGAGCGACAACACCAAATGCCGCATCGGCAACCGCCCCATACCTTTTCCCTCCCACGAATCCATGCTCTTGGACGCTGCATGCCGCATGCGCGATGACCTGCGCCGAAACCTGAGAAACAGCAACGCAATCAGGTGAGTGGAAGTTTATTTGTTTATATGTTTATTTGTTTATATGTTTATTTGTTTATATGTTTATTTGTTTATAAACAAATCAACATATAAACAAATAAACTACCTAGGCACTTCAATCTTCGAAATAACCTCATCAAGTACCTCTTTGGTCGTGTATCCTTCCATCTCGCGCTCGGGCGTCAGGATCACGCGGTGGTTCAGCACCGGATACGACACATACCGGATGTCGTCTGGCGTCACAAAGTCGCGGCCGCTCAATGCGGCAGCGGCTTTGGCTGTTTTCATCAGGGCAAGCGAGGCGCGCGGGCTGGCACCGAGGAACAGGTTGCCATTGTGTCGGGTATCATGCACGATGGCGGCAATGTAATCAAGCAGTTCTTCGCGGATAAATACCTGTTCGATCAAGCGGCGGCTGTCTTCTAATTCTTGCGGGCTGATGACGGGCGTCACCGTTTCGCGGAGGGTACCCCGGAAATCATTTTTGAACCGCCGGAGTATGGCGCGTTCTTCTTCCAGGCTTGGGTATTCAAGGATAATTTTCAACAAGAATCGGTCAAGTTGCGCTTCCGGCAGTTTATACGTGCCTTCTTGCTCAATGGGGTTTTGGGTGGCAATGACGAAAAACGGATCGCTCATCGGATACGTGATGCCGTCTACCGTGATCTGGTATTCTTCCATCACCTCAAACAGGGAAGCTTGCGTTTTGGCCGGGGCCCGGTTGATCTCGTCGATCAGCACAATGTTGGAAAAAATGGGCCCGGCCTTGAAGTCAAATTCTGACGTCTTCACGTTAAACACGGGCGTACCGATCACGTCGGCCGGCATCAGGTCGGGCGTAAACTGAATGCGGCTGAACCCCGATTGAATGGTCTGGGCCAGCAACTTGGCGCTGAGGGTTTTGGCAATGCCGGGCACGCCCTCCAGCAGGGCATGGCCACCGCTGAGCAGGGCAATCAACAGTTGATCCAACAGCACTTCCTGGCCGATGATGACCTTGCGCAATTCATCTTTGACCCTTTCTGCCCGCTCCTGCACCACTTGCATGGGTGGTGGCGTATGCGATTCTGTTGGTGTGTTGGCAGCTTGCTGCTCTTCTGGTTGGGGCGTTAGTTCGTCGCTCATTATATGCTGTTTTGGGCTTTACCGGCACAATAACCGGACTATTTTGCGTGTTTCCAAAAGCTTTCCATGGCTTGGTGAAGTTCCACCATCATGGCTTCATCGGGTTGAAACTGTACGGTAGCAGCGTATTGCCGGAACAACTCCCGCAGGTTTGCCTCCGGATATTCGCTCCATTGAGCCAATTTGGGTAAAAAACGATCATCCATTTTGACAGCGCCATTTTCAGGGTCGAGCGGAGCGGTCAATCCGTACCGTTCGCGCACCTGCACGAGGAAAAGCCGCATCATTTGTGTGCACAGCTGCGCGTAATTTTTCTCTTTGAAATGCAAATTGGCGATGGTGCTGATAAACTCGTACGAGGAATTTTCATTTTTGGGTAAAATGGGCACAATGCGCTGGCGGCGTTTGGCCTGGAACAACAGATAGCAGAGGGCCATGCCAAGCAGCAAATACCAGGCCCAGGCCAGCGCAGGTTGCTGTAAAATGTAGGCTAAGGGGTGCTCGTCGGGCAATTGCCGGTTGATGCCGACGCGGTTGCGCTGCCTCGATTCGCGTTCCGGAATGCGGCTGCAGGCATCCCAGTACACGTCGCCGTTGGGCAACTCCGCCAATACTTCCTGCGCGTAATCCTGCATGTCGGGCCGCAACAACTGGTAGTTGGTAAAAGCCAACGGGGTGCTGTGCAATAGAAAATGCCCTTTTCCGAAGGGGACGCTCAGGAAATTGAGCATGCCATCGTTTAAAAATCCCAGCGAGTCAAAAGGCGCCGTTTGGCAATTGTCCGACACCTCCAAATAGCTCCAGGCATATGCCTTGGGCGCATTTTTGACGGCATAAAAAAGGGTAGGCTGCACAGAGCTGTGTTTAAGGTGCAACTGCGCAAGCGTGTCACTCCATTCAAAAGCGTAGTCCTCCCAGTCCAATCCCATGCAATTGCCCTCAAATAGTTGCTCCATGAGCAAGCGCGGCGCCGATTTGCTGATGAGCAGTGCGGTATTGCCTGTGCGAACAAAGTGGAGCAACCGCTCAGCGTCCAAAGAATCATAATACATGGCTTCTCCAATAAATACATAAGAAGCCGGGGAGGCGGTAGAATCGGGTAGTTCGGTGTGCAGGTTTTTTTTCAGTTCTGTAAACTGCCGTTCCGGAAAATATTGTTTCAGCAAACGGTGGATGACCACTGTGCCATAGGGTTGTTTCCAGGTTTCGTGGTATGCCTTGCCCGTCACGTCGTCTCGCCAGTTAAAAGATTGTTTTTGCCACCAGGCAAAAAGCAACACAAGCAGCACGACACTGAGGAGCAGGACAACGGCAATAAGCGTACGATTGCGCATGTAGTCAGAACCGAAAATCCGGTTATTTGATCACCCGAATTTTCATTTTTACATCTTTTTTGGGTCGGTCAGCCGATCCGGTTTCCACGGCCGCAATTTTATCTATGATGTCGAGGCCTTCAATAATTTGTCCAAACACCGTATAATCACGGTCAAGTTGTGGTGTTCCGCCCATTTTTATGTACAACTCCCGTTGTTCGGGGCTATACTGGAAATTTTTCATCAGCTCCATTTGGCGCAGGCTGTTTTCATTTACCGGGCTGCCTTGCACGATGTAAAACTGCGAACCGCTGGACTCTTTTTTCGGGTTGTTGGTGCGTGCCGCCGCAATGGCACCTTTTACGTGCACGAGCGAGTCGACAAACTCGGCCGGAATCTGGTAACTCGGACCGCCCATGCCCAATGCCTGGTTGGGGGCCGCGTTTCTGGAGTTCGGATCGCCGCCCTGAATCATAAACCCGCGGATGACCCGGTGGAAAAGCAGGTCGTCAAAATAGTGCTCGTCGGCTAATTTTACAAAGTTATCGCGGTGTTTGGGGGTGCTGCTGTACAATTCAGCAATCATGGTACCGTATTCGGTTTCGATGGACACGAGACAACGTTCGGGTGCGGTTACTTGAATCATTTGTTTGGAAACAACCTTTTTATTGCCTTTGGTGGCGGTGAGTATGACGGTGTAATTGCCCGAATCTTTGTACGTGTGGGTTGGATTGGCCTCTGTAGACGAGGCACCGTCGCCAAAATCCCAATAAAAC
>JBMOHO010000278.1:0-5258 GCA_049317805.1 Saprospiraceae bacterium | reverse complement strand
CCATTTACCACTAAGGCACTAAGAAACACTAAGGGACACTAAGAAAACCTTAGTGTTTCTTAGTGTTTCTTAGTGCCTTAGTGGTAAGAAAAACTAAGGGACACTAAGGGACACTAAGAAAACCTTAGTGTTTCTTAGTGCCCCTCAGTGCCTTAGTGGTAAGAAACACTAAGGGACACTAAGAAAACCTTAGTGTTTCTTAGTGTCCCTCAGTGCCTTAGTGGTAAGAAAAACTAAGGGACATCAAGAAAACCTTAGTGTTTCTTAGTGTCCCTCAGTGCCTTAGTGGTAAAAATGGTAAAAAAGTGGAGAATAGCGGATTCGAACCGCTGACCTCTTGCATGCCATGCAAGCGCTCTACCAACTGAGCTAATCCCCCTTTTCAAAAGCGGATGCAAAGATACAGGTGCAACGAGCACACTTCAAAATTTTTTGGGCTACTTTTTTAATCAATCCGTTCGGCCCCGTCCATCACTAAGTGGATGAGTTCGTTGGGGTCGTCGGTGATGCCGAAAGCACCAATGGGAACCGGAAGGGTGCGATCCAACTGAGAGACATAGAACACCAGGTTGATGTGCTTTTCCTGCGCTTGCAGGTCTTTCAGAAACTGAAGTCCCGCAGTGGCATCATTGCCCCGCCGAATGTCGGACACCATGAGTTGAAAAGGGTATGCGCGCAATTTTTCCCAGCCGTTGGCCGAGGTTTTGGCAAACTCTACCTGCATGCCCAGCGTTTGAAGGATGCCCGCCTCGTACATCACGGTCTCCGGATTGTCGTCGATCCACAACACCCGAATGGGCCTCTTGGGAAAGTGGGCAATCCGTTTCATGAGGCTGGGACTGACCACCACATCCGACCGGTTTTGAGAGCGCGCCGCATTTTCGATGCCCTCCTTTACAAATGAAGCCTCTATGCCGAAGGCCTTGAAGTTGGAAATTTTGGGCAAAACGCCTTCCACCAAAGACTTGCGGTAGCGCAAAAAAAGCATCAGCAAGGCGCCGTACAACAGGATAGACGGCGCAACCTTGATGAGTTCAACGATGATTTCTTTTTCCATTATGGCTTTTTTACGGCATTGTTGTAAGTGCTCATCAACCGTTCAACCACCTTGGGCAAACCAACCGTAGCCGCCTCCTCCAAAACCACCAGGTTTTTCATTTGCGCCAATTCATAGTTTACCTGTGGGTTCGGATCTATGTAATAAAACGGAATAGTCGGGTCGGCATACACCATCAAACTGGCTGCCGGATACACCTGCAACGAAGTGCCCACAATCAGAAACACATCCGCCTGTTTGGCAATCTGTGCGGCCATGGGCAACATGGGCACTTCCTCGCCAAACCAAACAATGTGCGGTCGCAACTGGCCGCCCATCTCGCACAAGTCGCCCAGATGAAGGTCTTTTTCCCAATCGTACACCAGGTCAGGATACCGTTCTGACCGCACTTTGCGCAAGGCGCCGTGCAGGTGAAGCACGTCCTTGTTGCCGGCGCGCTCGTGCAGGTCATCTACGTTTTGCGTGATCACCTGCACGTCAAAATGTTCCTGGAGTTGGGTAATGGCCAAGTGAGCGGCGTTGGGCACCACGTCGAAAAGCTGCCGGCGGCGCTGGTTGTAAAAATCCAACACCAACGCCGGATTCCGCTTCCAACCCTCCGGCGTAGCCACGTCTTCGATGCGGTGGTTTTCCCACAGGCCGTTCGAATCGCGAAAGGTGGTGATGCCGCTTTCAGCAGAAATGCCGGCTCCGGTGAGGACAACAATGGTCATGGATTGAGATGTTTTTTTTACAACTTGGTCTCGATAAAAGGATTTTCGATCCGCACCCCTGCAACAATGCATGCAAATTTACACTCATTATGGTGTTCATCCAACCTCATTTGATGCCTTTGTTACCCTTCGCCAATTTACTGTGCCAATACCCATACAACCCGTACACCACCACGCCCAGCACCATCCAATACAAAAAGCGCGACCAACTGACAAACATCACTTGCGACATCATAAACAGGTTCAGCAGCAGCCCCAGCACCGGAATCAACGACCAGCGCCAGGCAATCGCCAGCGCCACAATGACCGCTGCCAACGCATAAAACACATACAAAGGCAGAATACTCAAGGGCTCAGCCGTCGAATCAGGCGTCACGCTGTCCCGCAAAATGTTCGGATTGGCCCAATACAACACGCCAAACAACGCCAACAACAACACCGGCAGCCAAATGCGGCTGTCGGCATACCAAACTTTGAACTTGGCCTGCTCGGTCATGCCCGTTGCGTCCATTTGCAGCACACCGGCGCACACCACCGCAAAAGCAAACAGGGTGCCCAAGCTGGTCAAATCCGCCACCTCGTTCAGGTTCATGAACAAACACGGAATGGCCACAATGGCACCCGCCAACAGCGTAGAAAAACCGGGCGTTTGAAACCGGGGGTGTATTTCGGCAAATTTGGGCGGCAACAGCCCGTCCCGGCTCATCGTCATCCAGATGCGCGGCTGGCCCAACTGGAACACCAAAAACACACTCGCCGTGGCCACCACTGCACTCAGGGCCACCAGACCGGAAAAAAAGTTGAGGCCCACCTTGTCAAACACAAATGCCAACGGATCACCCACCGCCAACTGGTCGTAAGGCACCATACCGGTCAGGATGAGCGCAATGACCACGTACAACACCGTACACAACCCAAGGGCGTAAAACATGGCGCGTGGCAGATCGCGTTGCGGATTTTCACACTCCTCGGCTGTGGTGCTGATGGCGTCAAAACCGATGTAGGCAAAAAACACAGCCGACACCCCCGCCAAAATGCCCCGCACCCCGTTGGGCGCAAACGGCGTCCAGTTGGCCGGTTGAATGTAAAACACGCCCACCAAAATGACCGCCAGGATAACCCCCAACTTGAACAGCACCATCAAGTTGCTGGTATGCTTCGATTCCCGAATGCCCCGATACACCAGCCACGTGAGCAATACGCTGATGGTAAACGCCGGAATGTCGGCCACCAAGGGTAAGCCAAGCAGTCGGGGTGCCGAATTCCAGGCTTCCACTGCTTTTTGCCCGGCCTCATTCAGGGTTGCCGGATCAGCCGACGCCGCTGTGCGGGCAGAAAACCAGTCCATCGTCATCCATAAAGGCAGATCCAGGCCGATGCCCGACATCAAGCCCGTAAAATAATCGCTCCACGAAATGGCCACCGCAATGTTGCCAATGGCGTATTCCCACAGCAGGTTCCAACCCACAATCCAGGCCGCTATTTCCCCAAACGTGGTGTACGTATAGGTGTAAGCGCTGCCCGATACCGGCAACGTGGAGGCAAACTGCGCGTAACACAACGCCGAAAAACCACAGGCCACCGCCGTAAAAACAAACAGCACCGACACTGCCGGCCCGGCGCTTGAACTCGCTGCGCCAATGGTGCTGAAGATGCCCGCGCCAATGATGGCCGCAATGCCGAGCGCCGTCAGGTCAATCACGCGCAGGTTTTTCTGTAGGCCGGCACCATGCACGGCGTCGGCAGATGCGATGGCTTGTGCGATGGTTTTGCGGCGGAAAAGGTTGTTCCAAAAGGACATAGAGCAGGAAAAAGGTTCGTTTTCAGCGGGCAAATTAGCACAAATCCTTAAGGCTTGTGCGCCCGGATGGAATAAACCATGGGAATGATGTTTTCCAAACCCTGTATCCGGTAGTTGCCCGCCTCATCTTTCACCGTTTTGGCAAAACAATTGTACGGCGAATACGGAAACTCGTGCAAAAATTCAATAACCAATCCGGCAGCGGTCAGGCTGCTGATCACTTCCGACAGGCTGTGGTTCCAGCCGTAATCTTTAAACACAGGCCCCTGCCCGCTCTTATCGGTATACGTACCCGTATTCTCTGTTTCTATCACCCCGCTGTTGTGATACGGGTAGGCAAATTTTTCAAACTGGTCGTCGAACATCCAGACAATCGGATGAAACTCCGCGATGTAAAACACGCCGCCCGGTTTCAAATAGCGGGCAATGAGCTGCCCCCAGGGTGCCAGATCGGGCAGCCACCCCACTACACCATAAGATGTGAAAACGATGTCAAACGTTTCATCTAAGTGATCGGGCAAATCGTACACGTTGCAGCAAATAAAGCGCGCGGGCAGGTTCATCTCCAGCGCCAACTTTTGGGCCTCCACAATGGCCGCATCCGACAAATCAACCCCGGTTACCCGGGCACCAAGCCGGGCCCATGACAGTGTGTCCTGACCAAAATGGCATTGCAAATGCAGCAGCGATTTCCCGGACACGTCGCCCATTTCAGACAGTTCGATGGGGGTGAGGCTGGTTTGGCCCGACTTCCAGGCCACCACGTTGTAAAACTCGGAATGCAGGTGGATGCCAGTGCGGAGGTTCCAGGCCTGGCGGTTGGCTTCAAAGAAGTAGCGGTTGTTGTTTTCCATATTGCTTTTGTGTGTGGTTTAAAAAAGCGTATTTATACTTAGATTAAATATTAATTTAAAAAACATTGATCATCTGATGATTAATCTTAAATTGAAAATGGGTTTACCAGCTTTAATCCCGGCACACTCTTAAAATCAGCCTCATTACGGGAGATCAAATCAAAACCATGCACCAAGGCCGTAGCCGCAATTATAGCATCTGGCAATTTTATTTTCAGGTTTTTACGCATGGCAATAACCTGATTGGCAATATCGTCAGTAAGTCCTAAAATCGCAGAGGCACCGACAAAATCAGTTGCGTCAGACTCTGTCTTTACCGATGGGAATTGCCAGCCTAAAAGTTCGATCTTCGTGATAATGGAAAGATTACATTCCACATCCAAAATACTTTGCATGAAAGGCATGCTTGACGCTGGCAATACGCCCTGGAGAAAATAAATGGCCGTATTGGTATCTAAAAGGTATCGTGTTCCCATTCTTTTCGGAGCGAATTGAGATGCTGATCAATTTCATCCGGTGTTAAACCGGTTTTTAGGCTTCCATAATACCGGGAGAAAAAAGACCCGTTGACCTTGGTCGGAACCACATTCATTGGAGCGTCGGCCATGCGAATGCTTTTCACAAATTCCAGTGAGTTAAGCAGCTCTATCAGCAAGTCTAATTTTTTCTGGTTTTGAACTTCTACGATGATTTGCATAGCGAGGAATTAAATCAAAAACAAAGATGGGAGTTTTCTGGCAAAAAAACACCTGGAACCTTCTAATAGGACGCGGATTACGCCGATTTACAAACGCGGATAATCACGGCTCGTGCCATAGTGTCGGCGTGACTTT
>JBMOHO010000277.1:0-5261 GCA_049317805.1 Saprospiraceae bacterium | reverse complement strand
GTGAACTCGTAATAGGCATCCACGTAGCCGACAGGTACATTCGGGATGGCATTTTTCACCCGGTGGATGTATTCCAGCAGTTCTTCCTCGCTCAACTCTTTGCGGTAGAGCACTTCGTTGCCTACGGCGGCAATGTCTACGTATCCAGCCTGGGCCAATTGTATCAAACCCGCTATCTCCAGCTCGTTCAGGTCTTTATCTTTTCCGAGCCATGCGCCAACCAGGGTTTTCATGCCGAGTTCACGGGCTACTTGTGGCACCAATTCGTTGCCTTCGATACACGAAAACGAGCGCACCCATTTGGTGTAAGGCGCAATGACCTGCATGCGCCGTCGGATTTGGTCGACCGTCAACACATCGCCTGGTTGTTGCCCCTCTTCGTAAGCGCTGTAGCACAGGCCGTGCATGCCCTGTTCCAATGTTTGTCGGAAAAGGCTTTGCACCTGTTCGGGCGATTGGCCGGAATAATCGGTACCCGAAAGGGTTAAATGTTTTCCTTGTCTGAATGACATCGTTTTATGTTGATTTTAGCGTGAAACAGGCAGATATATTGGACACTGGTTTCAACCAAATTTTTGTTTTTCATGTATATCCCACAAGCCCCACTGGGTGCCCACCTCGCCTTCATGGTGGAACTTCCAGGATTCGTCAAAGGAGGAGAAATAGAACAGCTCAATGTTGTTTTCTTTTGCCCAGTGTTGGGTGTTGATGAAGTATTTCATCGCATTGTCGGCCGACGGATTGGCCTCCTGCACCATCTGACCATTGCTTGGCCATCCTGTTTCTGTGATGATCACTTTTTTGCCCCTGGCAGCCTGTGTGGTCAGTGCGTACATGTGTTGCAGGTACTGCAAGGCATGTTGGTTATCGGCACCTTCCCAGAACGGGTAGCAGTTGATCAGCACCACATCGCAGGCGTCTGCCAAAGCGGGTTTTTCGAGGTAATGGAAATAGGTGTCCACATAACCCAAAGGAATGTGTTTGGGCAACAATGCCCTCACCTGCTGGATGTATTGGATGACGTCTTGTTCAGAAAGTTCATTGCGTTGCAATACTTCGTTGCCCACGGCGGCGATGTCTACCAGTCCGGCTTCGGCCAATTGGACGAGTGCTTTTATTTCCCGCTCGTTTCGCTCCTTATCCTGGCTTATCCAGGCGCCTGCCATTGTTTTCAGGCCTTTTTCCCGAGCCACTTTGGGGATCAACTCATTGCCCTGGGTACAAGCGAAAGCGCGTACCCATGTGGTGTAAGGCGCAATGATGTCCATCCGGCGGCGAATTTGATCTTCAGACAACGCATCGCCCGCGCGCTGGCCTTCGGTGTACGGGCTGAAGCACAAGCCGTGCATGCCGTTGTGAAGCGCCTGTGCAAACAAGGACTTGATTTCCGCAGTCGTTTTGCCGCTGAAGTCTAATCCGGCGATCGTGCTCAAATTCAACCCTTGGCCATTCAAGGAAAGCAGCTTACCCGCCAAATAAGCGGAGGAGCCGTTCGTGCCGGCTTTTTTCCGGTCTATAGCTGCCCGTATTTCCAGGGCGCGCGCTTCGGACACATCGTAATCGCGCATGATCCACATGGCGATGAGCGTACCCGCTATGGGAACGACGGAAAAAAACACCCTCAATCCGGTTATAGCACCTTCTGGCTGTATTTCCGCATCCGGGGTAAAGCCCACAAAGCTCATGATGATGCCGCTCAGCAAGCCCGCAATGGCAAAACCCAGCTTTACCATCCACCAATAAATGGCACCAAAAATGCCTTCCCGCCTTTTGCCGGTGTTCAGTTCGTCCAAGTCGCACACGTCGGCAGTCATAGACATCATCAGGGTAAACAAGCTGCCGATGCCAAAGGAAAAGAACGGAAGGGCAAACATGTACATGTAGGGTTTACCCGGCACAAACACAAACCAAAACAAGACATACCCAATGATGGAAATGCCCTGCGAAAGCATAAAGGCATTTTTTTTGCCCATTTTTTTAGACATCCAGGCCACGGTAGGTATCACGGCAAAAGTGGTCACCAGAGCCCCTACGCTTCCGAATAAAGTTGGCCATATGCCGGCAGCTTTGGTATTGCCGCTGAACAAATAATAAACGATAATGAAAAAGGAAAAAGATGCTACAGTGTTGAAGGCATTAAAAATCAAAAACGTAGAAATGCACAGTTTTCTGAATGGACGAATCTGGAAGGCGTCCTTGAACCCGTTCAGAATTTCTTTCAAGCCGCCGCCAATATTTTTGAGGCTCAATGGAATGAGGGTCTCATCGTCCAGGGTGGATTTCCCTTTGATAAAAATAGCGGGAATCATGGCCAAAATCATGCAGCCTACGCCAACCCATATAGAAAGCGTTCGGGTGGCTGTGTCGGCATTTTCAAACCACGCGGGGTCGTACATCACTACCCAAAACCAGGGCGCAATCACCCAGGCCCACTGCCCGATCCACTGTGCCACGGCCATGATGTTGGTGCGCTCGTGGAAATCGTCGCTCATTTCGTAGCCCATCGCTACATAAGGTATGCTGAAAATGGTGAGGCCGCTGTAAAACACAAAAGACCAGATCAGGAAATAGGTGAAGTTGTATTCTACGCTGTTTTCCCGGTGCAACTGCCACATCGCTACAAAGGAAACGCCCAGGAGAATGGCCCCGAAAAAGACATAATGCCTGCGCCTGCCCCATTTGGAGCGGGTATTGTCGGTGACAAAACCCATGATCACATCAATAATGGAATCATAAAACCGGGGAAGAAAAAACAGGACGCCCCACATCCAGCCTGGAAAACCCAGGTCCTGAACCAGCACAACCATAAATATCCCCAGGGCAGCAGGAAACATTTGATTGGCGAGCATACCCAATCCAAAGGCAACTTTTTGCCCGAAAGGCACTTTTTGCGTCGGTGTAGCTGAAGTACTCATGGTTTCCGTTTTATGTATGAATTAAAATGGTTTGAATCGCTTGACCACTGATTTTCAGTTGGGTAGCATTTCCGCCCAACAAAAGCACAATGTGTTTTTCCTTTTCGGAAGGATTAAAAACCACTACGGCAATGGATCCGTCTGGATTTTGAGCGGCCGTAACCAAGAGTGTGTTGTCCGCATGTTCAAATCCAATGCGCACCGCTCCCGGCCGGATGTAGCGGCTGAAATGAGCCAGCGTGTAATAGAGTGGGGTGAAGTACACTTCATCGGCTACCGGGTCGACGATGACGGGTGCGGTACACCAGTTTTTAAACCAGTTGGGGCCACCCTGCCGGTCCAGCACCATGTTCCAGTCAACCCAGCCGTCTACCCAGTTGTTGAGGCATCCGATGATGTCCCCGGCATAGCGGTTGACCGGGGCGTATTTGGGGTGCAGGGCTTTGTCTTTCTCGGGGGCCCAGTCCCAGCCCCAGTCGGTGGCTTCTGTGCGCCAGTACCAGGCGTCGTCTTGCCAGTGGGGCACTTCGGCGTCCACACAGGCTTCCGTTTGGATCAAATGCTTTCCGGGGGCTTTGCGGTGTGCATACTGCAAGGCATCGGGAAAAACATCAAAGGTGCTGGCATACCAGTGTATGGCGGTGCCGTGGAAGTATTTGGAGGAGGCTTCATCGCGGTACATCACATCCACCCATTCCTGCAGGTGCTCGCGGTTCTGGTCGTAGCCTAATATTTTGACGTGGCCTTTTCCGTGGGCTTCCAGCGTTGGACCCAGGTGGCGTTGTACAAACAGGGTCATTTCTTCCGGCGAAAAGAGCATGCTTTCCCAGTTGTTGCCGTTGCCGAGTGGCTCGTTTTCCACGGTAATACCCCAGATGTCGATGCCTTCCGTCTTGTACGCATCGATGTATTTGGAGAAAAACAAGGCCCACGTATCGTAGTATTCCGGCAACAATTTGCCACCCACCCACTGGTTGTTGTCTTTCATCCAGGGCGGGGCGGTCCAAGGCGAGGAGATGATTTTGAACCCGTCTTTGGAGGCGGCCATGGCATCCTTGATCATGGGGATGATGTCGTCCTGGTCTTCCTCCACGGAAAAACTGTTGAGTGCCTTGTCGCCCGCTACAGGCGCATAGGAATATTGACCCAATGAAAAGTCACAGGAGTTGATGTGGGTGCGGGTCAGGGAATATCGGGCACCATTTGCGCCAAAATAGGCGTCCACAATCTTGTCGCGGTTTGCCCTGCTCAATTTGTTCAGCAGCGAAGCCGACGACTCCGTAAAGGAACCGCCGAAGCCGGTGATGGTCTGAAATTTTTCACCGGGCAACAGCTTGATGGTTGTGGCCTGGTCGGCTGCGGGAAACGCCGTTATCTGCCGCAGCTTGTTGCCGCTGGCCGAGGTTTCAAATACGTCGACGACCAATCCTGGTTTTACAGGCGGAAGCGATACGTGTTCGAGCAATGCCGCCTGGTTTCCGCCATAGGTTTTGATGATGGGCTGTTCGCCTCTCGAAAGGTTTTTAAAAACACCCTTGTCCACCAAGTCCCATATAGCATATTTGGCTTTGCCATCCACGGTGAACAAGCCGAAGTGGTTTTCCGAGCCACCGGGGTTGGCAGCGTCTTTCCAGATTTCATCAAAAGCCTCAAAGTAGAAGCAAGCGATGCCCTCCCGGTTTGTCCACTCGCGCATCAGGTGGTAGTAAAGCCCTGCCTTGTATTCATCGGTTGCTTTGGAGCCATTGGCCCCGTAGTGTTCATTGGAAGCGGTGGCCCAGCCGGTTTCACCGATATGAATGGGTTTTTGGATGCCCAATCCCTTCATATACGTTGCGACGCTCTGGTATTGCGACACGGCATAGTCCCGCGCGCGGGCCATGGCAGCGGCCATTTTGGCGGTATCGGACAGCGCGTTTTCATGCTCGAAATTGCCCCAAAAGGCGGGATTGTAATGGGTGTCGTGCATGGGATAGGTGTGCATAGACACGTAATCAACCGCTTCGAGCAGTTTTGTCAAGTCTTCAACGTGGTATTCAGCGCCTCCACCGCCCCAGGAGGCAAAATTATCGGAGCTGGTAATCCACAAGTCCTTGGGCAGTTTACCGGCTTTTTTGAGCGCTTGCAATTGGTTCACGTATTTGAGTACCACCCAGGGCTGCACGTAGTAACTGGCGGCCCATTTGACCATGGCCTCGTTGCCCACGGCAATGATTTTTACGATGTCGGGGTATTGTGTAGCCATGTCTACCGCCCGTTGAATTTCGGCGGCATTGGCTTCGGCATCTTCGTCGTTGTGGTGGGGGTGGTTCGTCCAGGCGCTTTTGCAATCTATCCACGCGCCGA
>JBMOHO010000276.1:0-5295 GCA_049317805.1 Saprospiraceae bacterium | reverse complement strand
GACGCCTTCGGTCAACTTGTCAGCTGGCATGACGCCGGGGACTTTTTGGCCCTATGCGGTCACGTTGACCGACGCTGCGGGTTGCAGCGCTGCGTCTGGCCTGGTCATACAGACGCTGGGCGGCATTTCCCAGACGCAGATTGTGCTGGTGTTGCCTGCGGGTGTGTGCGGGGGCAGCGACGGGGCTATTGTGCTGCGGCCTTTGAACGGACAGCCTCCTTATAACTTTGCCTGGAGCGGCCCTACTCCGGGTGTGCTGACCAACGCGCCAGCCGGAGAAACGGTTTTGAGTGGTTTAAAACCCGGGGTTTACAGGGTGAGTGTCACCGACCAGTCGGCCAACGGCTGCAGCATGGTGTTGCCTCAAATTGTGGTGAATGCACCCGGTTTTTCGGTGCAGATAGACACCCTGCAGCATCCGCGTTGTGCGGGGGGAGCCGACGGGCGCATTGCCTTGGCGGTACAGGGCGCCAATCCGCAAATTACCTGGAGCAACAATCAAAATGGGCCCATTGCCAGCCAGCTTGCAGCGGGTACATACACCGCTACGGTGACCGTGGGCGGTTGTACTAAAACACTGGATAACCTGACGCTTGTAGACCCGCCGCCGTTATTGCCGGTTGTCAATGCCATAGTAAACGAGCGTTGTTTCGGGCATCAGGATGGCCGTATTGACGTTGCTGTAAGCGGTGGCACTCCGCCATATGCCTACAGTTGGTCCGATGATTTTCAAGGCCAAGACCCCGAGACGTTGGAGCCGGGCATCTATTCCTTGACGGTTGTGGACGCAAACGGTTGTTCAGCTGTTTTGGCAAACATAGAAGTGGAGGGGCCAATGGCTCCACTGGCCGTAGTGGTCACGACAATAGACTCTATTCGATGTTTTGGAGATCAAATAGGTCAACTGTGGGCGCAAACCAACGGGGGTACCTCGCCTTACTCGTTTGAATGGTCTGACGGGTCTACTTTTGAACGCTTATACGGCTTGTCGGCCGCCGCATACGCCGTTTCGGTAAGTGATGGGAATGGGTGCACAGCCTCCGCTTCGACGATATTGGGCCAGCCAAATGTGCTGGAATTGGCAGACCTGGAGGTGCAACAGCCCACTTGTGCAGGGGCTGCCAATGGCATAATCATGACCACGGTAAACGGTGGAACGACACCTTATTATTATGAATGGAACACTGGAGCACAAACGGAGGTGCTGAATAACCTGGACGCAGGACTGTATCTGCTTACTGTAAGCGACGCAAAAGGTTGCATGGACGTTTCCATCCCTGCTATACTGGAAGCTCCTCAAGTATTGGATTTGGCATTGGACAGCGTATCCGATGTGCGTTGCGCAGGTGCCTTGCAAGGGTATATTGGCGTTTCGGTTTCCGGCGGGACGGCACCTTTGAGCTATGTTTGGGATGGACAGCCCGGTGGACCGGTGTTGGCCAATGCAGCGTCTGGCCAGCATACGCTGGTGGTAAAAGATGCGATGCAATGCCTGTTGCGCGATACTTTTGAATTGCAGGGCCCGACTACCGCCTTGTCCTTGATTTTGGAGTCTATTCAGAACACTTTTTGCGCCGGCGAGCCCAATGGCTCCATTTTGATACAAACCATTGGTGGTACACCGCCTTATGCCTGGTACTGGAATGATCAAACCAACACAGAAGATTTGTCGGCCGCATCTGCCGGGAACTACGCTGTAACGGTTACGGATGTTTTGGCTTGCACAGCGTCACTTGGCCCAATGATGATAAAGGACCCGCCTGCGATGAATGTACAGGTCAATGCTGCCGACATTCCCTGTTTTGGGCCACAAACCGGCAGCGTGGTGTTGAGCGTGAGCGGCGGGGTGGCACCATACACCTATATGTGGAGTACTGGTCATACAACGCCTGGCATATTCGGACTTGCCGCTGGCGGATATGCGGTGACTGTAAGCGACGCAACTGGCTGTGCGGTGGTATTGCCTGATGTGCTTATTCGTCGGAAAATAGAGCGCGTACGTGCGCAAGTCGTATCGGTCAGTCCGGTATCTTGCAACGAAGCTTCTGATGGTAAAATAGTGGTTTTGGCAGAAAATGCCCGCGCGCCATACCAGTTTGCGTGGTCGGCACCCATCGGGCTACACCCCAACCTGACTTCACCAATTGATTCGGCCGTCAACCTAAGCGGCGGCGCGTACTCGGTGCTGGTCACCGATTCCGACGGTTGTTCGTTTCGCAGCGACACCATCTGGATTGAAGAAGCGCCATTGATAAAAATCGGGTTTCAAGGCCAGCTTCAGATTGCTTGCAAGGGGGACTCCACGGGCAGGCTGGAGGCGTTGGTTTCAGGCGGATTGCCGCCTTATGCATACGCCTGGAGCACATCCGGGGGCACCAAACAAATTACGCATTTGCCAGCAGGGCCATATGCCGTGACAGTGACCGATGAACAGGGGTGTACAGCAGTGGCTGGGCCTGTGTTTATTCAAGAACCAGCTCAAGCGCTGAAGATTGTTTCGGCACAGGTGACGAATGACGATTGTGCCATTGGCTTGGGCCGCATAGCCTTGGGAGTGAGCGGCGGCAAGCAACCCTATTTTTATGACTGGAGTGATGGACAAATCGGTTCCATCATTGATAGTTTGTATTCCGGCACTTATGTGACGACCGTAACCGATGCGCTTGGTTGTGCGGTGGTGTCTTCGGCATACACGGTATCTGGTGCGGCTCAGCCAGTGGCGTTGCAGGTATTGTTGATAAGTGATCCGGCTTGTCATGGCGACAGCACTGGCAGCATTGCCATCCAAGCCTCGGGTGGATACGGCGGGTATACTTTTTTTTGGAGTGTTGGCGGCAACGGCGGCGGCATTGGGCAATTGCCGGCAGGCCTGTATACGGTTACCTTGACGGATCAGCAAGGCTGCAGCGCCACTGAAACGTATATGATAAAACAGCCGCCCGCATTTGCATTCAGTTCGACAGCGGATTCCCTTAGTGCCGGATGGCAGGTCAGCCTCACGTTGGTTGGCGGAACGCCTCCGTATGCCATTGTGTGGAATGCAGCCGCCGGCAACCAGACAGGGCCGGTGGCGACAGGATTGGCGGGTGGGGTGTATGAGGCTACGGCGACCGATGCCCAGGGTTGTGTGTATGCCGTAACAGGCATTGTGGCCGGAACGGTATCTTCCGAAGTGCCGGAAGTCCTAGAACCAGTTTTTTGGCCCAATCCGACTGACGGTTGGCTGCAGGTGTGCTGGCCGGGGGAGCGTGTTTCCAAACGCATCTTGTTGTATGGCCCGGATGGCCGCCCGTGTGTAGATGGCTTGGTTCAGGAGGAATGCCAATTGATAGACCTGCGCAGGTTACCGAGCGGCGTGTACTGGCTCATGGGTTTGGAAAACGGGGTGCGTGTATTTTTTGAACGGATCGTTATAATGTAGCGGCGACTTCAGTCGCCGAAAAACAACAGCGACTTCAGTCGCCGAAAAACAACAGCAACCACATTCATTCGCCCAAAAATTACGGCGACGGAAGTCGCCGCAACGGAAGCCGAAAAATTACGGCGACTGAAGTCGCCGCAACGGAAGTCGCCGCAACGGTATTACCTTTGTGTCGTGTTATACTTTTTCAGACGAAGCCAGCCTGCCTTGGCGCTGTTGTTGGCCCTGTACATCACAGCGTTGCGTTTGCCTGCATTAATGGGTTGGATTCAGGTGGATGCCCCTGAACCAGATGGGGGAGGTGTGTTGTACACGTTGTTGCCGGAAGTGTTGCGGCGCCCGGGCGTCTTGTCGGCTTGGGTATCGGCGGCATTGGTGCTGGTGCAGGCGGTGTTGGTGAACCGGTTGGTAGATCAATTGCGCGTGCTGCCAGAGCGCAACTGGTTTCCGGGCGTTTTGTACGGATTAGCAGCAAGCTGTACAGCCGACCTGCAATTCTTGTCGCCAGCGTTGGTGGCGGCCACCTTGATTCCGGTATTGTTTCCGATGTTGACGGGTTTGTACAACAAACTGGAAGTGACTACCCCCTCGTTTGATCTGGGTTTTTGGGTTGCGGTGGGGAGTTTGATTTACCCTTCTTTTTTCTGGATGATTATTGCCGTGCTGATGAGCATACGCATCTGGCGTTCGTATACACTGAGCGAAAGGGTCAAATTGTTCACAGGTGTGGTTGTGGCGTATTTTTTGGCATTTACCGGCTTTTTCTGGTACGACAAGGGCAACTGGTTTTGGGAAACCCAATGCAGCGGATGGCGCAACGGATGGGGTTTTACATGGCCAAACAGCATCGATCAATGGGTCAGCCAGGGTTTTCTGGTGTTTCTGTTGTTGTTTGTGGTGCTGAATGTCCAGGCCTTTTATAGAAAAAGGCTCATTCAGGAACAAAAATTTGTGAGCACCTTATTGTGGTTTTGGGCGATGGCCCTGCTTACATTTGTGGCAAAGCCCGTGTGGCCTCAGGCGCATTGGGCTCTTGCGGCGTTTTCCACGGCTGTTTTGGCTGCCTTACGGTTGCAGGAAATACGAAACTTTGCCTTGGTGGAAGCCTTACACGTGTTGATGTTGAGCTTGCTATACATTTCGCTTTTTTCAGAACATCTTATCCCCTTGTTGAAATGACATTTGCCGTCCTTGTTTTTCCGGGTTCCAACTGCGACGATGACATGGTGCATGCCCTTGGTGCTGTGCTGGGCAACCCAGTGGTAAAAGTGTGGCACAAAGACCATGCATTGCCCGATGATGTAGACGCTGTGGTGTTGCCCGGTGGTTTTTCATTTGGCGACTACCTGCGCACCGGTGCCATTGCCCGGTTTTCACCGATCATGAAGGCCGTTAAGGTTTTTGCTGAAAACGGCGGCATCGTGATAGGTATTTGCAACGGATTTCAAATACTGTGCGAAGCCGGGTTGCTTCCCGGTGTACTGCTGCGCAACGCCAACCAGCGTTTTATTTGCAAAAATGTGTGGATACGCGCGGAAAACGACAACAGCCTGATGACCGCAGGGTTGACTGTTCATGAGCCCCTGATGATTCCCATTGCCCACGCCGAAGGGCGTTTTTACGCCGATGCCGCCACGTTAGACAGCCTCGAAGCAAACGGACAAGTGCTTTTTCGCTATTGTGATGCATCGGGACGTGTGACGCCGGAGGCCAACCCGAACGGGTCAGAGCGCAACATTGCAGGCATTTGCAATGTCGAGCGCAACGTGTTCGGCATGATGCCACACCCCGAACGCGCCGCAGAAGACATATTGGGGAATGTGGACGGGGCGGGTATTTTGTCGAGTGCAGAGTGGTAATGCCAAACGCAATTT
>JBMOHO010000275.1:0-5322 GCA_049317805.1 Saprospiraceae bacterium | reverse complement strand
ATATCCAATATCTTTTCATTTGCCAAAAATAATAAGGTTTCGCCTTATCCCCAAAAAAGAGCGAGTCACCCCCCTCGCAGGAAATGACTCGCCCATTCACTAAATCCGAAATCCGAAATCCGAAATCGAACTATCGTCCAAACGTGTAGCGCAAACCAAACTGGGCTTGCCAAACGTTGCTCACGTTGGTGCTGTTGACAAATGTGTTGCGCTGCAATTCAGGCACACCATTGATGATTTGTGTGCCGAATCGGTACACGGGTTCGCCATCGCCGTTCAATTGGCGGTAAGAGAGCACGCGGTTGGTCAGCAGTGTTTTGCCGACACCCCAGGAGTCGTTGAGCAAGTTGCCCACGTTGAGGATGTCAACGCGGAACTGGAGGCTGTTGCGGTCTTTGTTGTTGGCGCCAGTGCGCAAGTATACGTCCTGGGTGATCGACAAGTCGAAGCGGTGCAGCCATGGGAACAAGCCACCGTTGCGCTCTGCATAACGGCCACGGCGGGTGCTCAGGTACTCATCCTGATCGATGAAGGCGTCGAACGCTGCGATCTGGTCGTCAACGGTGATCTGTTTGGTGACCGTTGAGGTGTTGCCGCCAGCGTCTGTAGCGATGTAAGAAACCGAGTAAGGCTGGAAGTTCAACTCGCTGGCGCTGTTGGGCACGTAGATCAGGTCGTTGTTGCTCACGTTGTCGCCGTTCATGTCGCCTGCATAGGCGTAGGATACGCGACCGCTGCGCTGGCCGACGTAACCCAGGGCGATGCCGGTAGCGCCACCCCATTTGCCACCGTATTCAATGGTATAACCCACCAAACCGAAGATGCGGTGTGGCGTGTCGTTGTCAGAATAGGAGAGTTCGAGGTTGTTGTTGCCGTTAACGGAGAACGAGTTGGTCCATGAGCCGGCTGCGATAGAGCCTGCGCTTTGAATGTCCTTGGTGCGGCTGTATGTATAACCTAATTTGCCGTAGAAACCAGTGTTGGCAATGGATGGGAATTCCAACAAACCGGTGGCACCGAAGTAGTAGCCTTCGTCTACGTTGTCCAATACCACTGCTGAAGAAATGTTGTTGATGATGCGGATGGAGTCGTCCTTGGGTTTACCGGTAGCCAAACCTGCGCCGTTGAACCGCTGGCGGTCATCCGGTCCTGCAAAGGTGGTGGTTGCCGGTTCCAGGTTGGCGTTGTAGTATATAGGTGCATTGATGTTTTTGGTAAACAACACCTCACCTGAGGCAATCATGCGGCGGCCGATGCGCTGATCCAGGCCCAGGTTTGACTTCCACACTTGCTGGAATTTGAAATTGGGATCGGTTTGTGCAATCTCAATGGAAGGGTTAGCCGGGTTATCTGGTATGAACTCGCTTGCTTGGTCAAAAGGACGGAAAGGATAGGCGTTGGTACCCGATGCATCAATAAAACCGGTTAATACACCGTTGTTACCGACCTGGTTAGACAACCATACATATGCAGGACGGCCGGTGAAGATACCGGTACCACCGCGCAACTGCGTGTTGCGGTCGCCATTGACGTCCCAGTTAAAACCCAGACGGGGTTCAACAAGGAATTGTGTTTTGGGCAATTCGCCAGTGTTGATTTTGTAGCCACGCGCCTCGTCAATATCCACAAAATTTTCGTAAGCAGCTACTGTTTCATTCTGCAGCGCCGTATTTTTCAAGAAAATGGTTGCAGTGCGCAAACCGAACAACAGGTTGAAGTTGTCGGTAACGGAATACTCGTCTTGGGCGTACAAGTCTACGCGGTTAATTTCGAGCACCTGAAGCGGCTCAGCACCACCCGGCAGGGCAGAGTAACGGAACTGGAACTTGTTGACGTTGACAGGTGAAACCGGATTGTTGGGGTCGGCGGCATAAGCGCGGGCTGCTGAGTAGAAATCAGCCAGCGAGTTGTAAATGTACACACCGTTTGAGCCGGGGAAGAACAGGTTGTTCGACTTGAAGTGCTCGTAGTTTACGCCACCGGTCAGGGTGTGGCGGCCTGCGTAGTAAGACAGGTTGTTGGTGATGTGGAAGGTGCCGTAGTTCAGCTTGTTGCTGGGTGTAAACGGATCATAGCCAAACGAGATGTAATTGCTCGAGCCGTTTCGGATATCCACTGTGGGGAAGAAATCGCCGGGAGCGCCGCGGTCTTCGATCTGTTTGTCGTAACCCACAAGGAAGTTGTTGTGCATGCGGTCGTTGATGTTCCAGTTCCATTCACCCACAATGGAGCGGGTGTTGTCGTTGATGATGTAACCGGAATTTTGGAACGACATAGACTCCACGCTTGTACGGCGGTTACCCTGGCCCAACGAGTTGGAGTTGGAAATCAGCACATAGTCATCCGAATCGTGGTGGGTGTAGCGCAGGGTAAGGCGGTGGCGCTCGGCGAGGTTGTAGTCCAAGCGGATGAGGAACTTGTCGGAGTTGGTTTGGTCGTCGTAATTTTCAAATGCGCCGGTCTCGTAACCCAGGGTATCGCGGAGGAATTTGCTCAGGTTGTACATATCAAGGTAATTCACACGGGAAACCAAGTCGCCTGGTTTAATGGCAGGGGCGAAGGGAAAGGTATCTGAAGGAGGCCTGTTGGCTGCGTACCAGGTTTGGGCGGGTTCAGTGCGGCGTACCTGTTCGTAGTTGGCGAAAAAGAAGAGTTTGTCTTTGATCAGTGGCCCACCGATGCGGAAACCGTAGATGTTCTCCTTAAACTTACCCACAGTCACTTCTCTGCCATCCACGGAGTTGCCGTTGAAAGTGCTGCTGTTGTCGCGCCAGAAGGTGTACACCGAGCCTTCAAATTCGTTGTTGCCGCTGCGGGTAACAGCGTTGATGCCTGCGCCCACGAAGTTGGACTGGCGCACGTCGTAAGGAGCGGTGTTGACCTGCACTTCCTGGATGGCGTCCTGTGAAATGGCTGTGGAGTTGGTACGGCCACCGGCGGGTGTTTCTGCACCCAGACCGAAGCCGTTGTTGAACTGCGAGCCGTCTACGGTAAAGTTGTTCAAACGGCTGTCTTGACCACCAAAAGAACGGCCATTGCTGAATGGCGTGTACTTGGTAACCTCGCTGATGGAACGGCTGCCGACAATCGGCACTTGCGTGATGACCCGTTCACTGTAAGATGTTGCGGTACCGTTGCGATCCGAAGAAAATACGTCGTTCTTCGTTGCCGTAACAATGGCCTCGCCCAGTGTGGCAGAAGACTCCTGGAGGTTCACCTTGATGTCGGTTGCTGTACCAAGGCTTGTGTACAGGTTCTCACGCGTTTGGGTTTCGTAACCCGTGTAGCTGACCTCTACTTTAAACGGACCGCCAACGCGGACACCGGGGATGACATAACGGCCCGCTGCGTTTGTAGAAGCGCCATAACGTGAACCGGAGGGCAAGTGTGTAGCCACTACCGTAGCGCCCGGCAAACCTTCGCCGGAAGCATCGGTCACTACACCCGAAATGGTTGAGGTAGTGATCTGGGCAAATGCAGCAATGCTGCTCAATAACAAGGCTGCCATGACGGCAACCCGAGCAAATTTGGCCAAGCCAATGAATTGCATAAACGTCTGATTCATACTTACGATTTGAGTGAGTGGATAAAATCCTTAGCGCGAAGATACACACCCGATGTTAAGTTGCTGTTAAGTTTTATTTTGTAGCAACACTATAATTGCAGCATAAAATTTCATTAATTATCTTAAATGATAAAATAATCAAAATTTTATTCTACAATATTCGCAATTGAGAAAAGGCGGTTTTTAGGCTTTTCATCCAGCCGGACGGAATGCAAACAGCATATTTTCGGGGATCGTGCGTTTGTGTACTTTTGAGATTAATTTTAACCAGCTCATTGCCCAAATACTACTAAAGATGAACAAGAACTTTTTCCCCCTCGTCCTGGCGCTCTTGTTGAGCACCGCCGCTTCGGCACAGATCATCATCACCGAAATCATGTACAACCCACCGGAACCCAACACCGATATTCTGGAATACATCGAGTTGTACAACAACTCCGCCAATACGGTTGATGTATCGGGCTGGAGCTTCAACAAAGGCGTGATCTTCACCTTTCCTGCCGGTACGTCCATCCTGCCAGGCAAATACGCCATCATCAGCGAAGACACCGCTTACTTCCGCGCCCGTTTCCCGAGCATTTTCCCATTCCAGTGGTCTAACGACCCCGTCAACAGCGCACTGACCAACAGTGGCGAAACCATTTCATTGGTGAATGCCGCCAGTGTATTGATCGATTCCGTTCGCTACACCAATGTGGCCCCATGGCCCACTGGTGCCAATGGTTCAGGTGCCTCCATTGTGTTGTGCAATTTCAACGCCGACAACAATGACGCGGCCAACTGGCAGGCGGCTACTACGCCCACCGGCGTCACCTCCGGTGGCCTACCCGTGTTTGCCAACCCCAACGCTGCTTCCGGCTGCGGTGGTGTGGTGAGCTACCCACTGTATACCATTGAACAAGTCACGCAGGAAACCGCCAACGGCGTTGCAGACTCCATCAACGTCACCTGCACGCTCGAAGGCGTGGTGCACGGCCTCAACCAAAATCCTGCCGGCCTCCAGTTTGCGCTCATCAACACCAATAATGTGGGCATCACGGTTTTCCTCGGTAGCGGAAACCTCAATTACACCGTTCTGCAAGGCGATAAATTGCGCGTAGAAGGCCGTGTAAATCAATTCAACGGCCTCACGCAGTTTACCCCGGACGGCATCCTGAAACAGTCTGCCAACAATGCCACTGTAACGCCAGCTGTGGTGCTTAAACCAAATGAGGCCAGAGAATCCAGCCTCATCCGCATCAATAACCTCCGCTTGGTGAATCCGGCAGAATGGACCGGTGGCGGCAATTTCAATGCACGGGCTGTGTCTGACGCCAATCTGCAAGACACCATCCTCATCCGTGTCGACAACGACGTGGAAGTGGTAAACCACCCGGTACCTGTGCCGCCGTTCGACATCATCGGTCTCGGCGGCCAATTTGATGCCTCCAGCCCGTTCACTTCCGGATACCAAATACTGCCCCAGTTTAATGCAGACATTATCGAAATGGTGGGCACTCAACAGGTCGACTGGAGCAACGAGGTACTACTCAGCCCCAACCCTGCAGCCGACTGGATTAACCTCCAAACCACCATGGCGTTTGACCATCTGGTGATCACCGACGCGCAAGGCCGGTTGGTCATGCGCATCGCCCAGCCACAGCAGTTTACGCAATTGCCCATCGGCGACCTCGCTGCCGGCGTGTATGCTTTCCGTTTTGAGGCGGGCCGCCAGTTCTGGTCTACTCAGGTGATCAAAAAATAAGGGGTTTTACCGC
>JBMOHO010000274.1:0-5340 GCA_049317805.1 Saprospiraceae bacterium | reverse complement strand
AAGGACAAGTACAAAGAGTACTACGCTCAGGGTGTGTGTTTTGGCAAAAAGACAAAACCGAGGAAGGCCAGTATTACGCCCTGCATAAAACGGCGCTCATAGGCGCCACCATGTACGTGGAAAACCCGATGAGCCACCGAAAAACAGCCGTCAAGGTGATTGGCCGCATCCCGGATGGATTTGATCCGAACATCGAGGTGATTCTGTCGCCAGCTGCCGCCCGGTATTTGGGGGCATTGGACGCCCGGTTTTTTGTCAAAACGAGGTATCTGAAGTAAGCACCTGTTCGGGCATTTATTTCCGAACAGGGGCATTATCTTTGCATTTTTTTACACAACCACGTTATTTGCCCATGCGCAGCTTTTCTGTTCTTGTCGTTGTATTCTTTGCCCTGTGGCACTTCTCCTGCCAGTCTGACCCCAAAACCAATACGGCCAACACCCCTTCGGCCGATGCGCAACCCCTGATCAACTCCTTGGCCGGTCAATGGATCGACATTGATTTTTGCTCCCGCAGCAACCAGTACGGTTCGGTGCTGGAGGCCCAGAAATACAGCCACAAGCCGTATGCGTACGCGTATGTGTTCGATGTGAACAATCCCGACAGTGTGGCGTGTTTCGACGGTGAAAAATCATGGTCGCTGGCCACAAGTCACAACGGCGATACCCTGGAGCTGAAAGGCGCGACAAACGGCAAGTCCATTTTCATGATTTACAATTCGGCCGGTGAAAAGGACATCACGGTGTTTGACGCCACCACCGACATGGTGAAGATGGATCGCTACATCAAATCCAAAGCTGGTGCAAAAGACGGCAACGGCGCCTTCGCCACAGCCCTCAACCACCATTTGTTCAACGGCATCATGGTGCCCTCGGGTTCCAAAGACACCATACAGTTCACGTCAGGCGGCGCCATCCTGAAATGGGCCCCTTACGACCGCTACCGGGTGTGCGCGGGCGGTGCCTGTTTTTTGGCCGGGCCCAATGCAGACATGATCACCCTCTACCAGTCCAAAAAAGAAGGCTCAGAAAAAACGTTTGCGTACAAATACAATGCCCGGGCAGACACGCTGTACCTGTATCAGGTGACGCCGGTTGAAGGTGCACCCGCTAAAGTGGGTGGGGTGGTGCATCGGTTTTGGCGGAGGGCTTCGATGTAATCAGGTATCCCATCACTTCACCTCCGCAAATCCCCGTTCCCGGTGGTAGGCCACATCGATGCCTTGTTCTTCGATGTGCTCTTCTACGCGGCCGCCCCGGGTGAGCCAGGCGCTGATCTGGTAGATGATCCAGGTAGCGCCGCCGGAAAACACAATGGTGACCAACGTGGCGGCAATTTGCGGAAGCAGTTGACCAGGATTGCCGTAAAACATACCCGCTGCGCCGTTGATGGCCGGATTGGCAAACAAACCCGTGGCCAAAGCGCCCCAAATGCCCACCAGGCCGTGTATGCCGAACGCGTCGAGCGTATCGTCGTAGCGCAAAAGGGTTTTGAGCCGAACCACGCCAAAGTAGCCCACCCAACCAGACACCATGCCAATCATGAGCGCGCCGAACACGTCGACGTAACCGGCAGCAGGCGTGATGCCCACCAGGCCCGATATGGTGCCCGAGGCCAAACCCAGCATGGAGGGTTTGCGGTCGGTGAGCCATTCCACCGCCATCCACGCAAGTCCGCCTATGCAGGCGGCCACATTGGTTACCAGCAGGGCATTGGCTGCTATGCCGTCGGCGGCGAGTTGGCTGCCCGCGTTGAAGCCGAACCACCCGAACCACAGCAGGGCCGAGCCCAGTACGGTGAGTTTGAGCGAGCTGGGGCCGGTGCTGTCTTCATGGTTTTTGCGTTTGCCGAGGGCCAGGGCCAGCACCAGTCCGGCAATGCCGGCATTGATGTGGATGACCGTGCCGCCGGCAAAGTCCAGTTCGCCAAGCTGGTGCAGGAAACCGTGCCCCCACACCCATTTGGCCATGGGCGAATACACAAAAATGACCCAGAGTGTGGCAAAGGTGATCCAGGTGCTGAATTTCATGCGCTCCACCACGCTGCCGCTGATGATGGCCACCGCAATGGCCGCAAACATGCCTTGAAAAGACACGTACAACAGCGTCGGGATAGTACCCGTCACGTCGGTGGGCTTAATACCCCAAAGGAAAACGTGGTTCAGGTTTCCAAACAAAGTGGACTGGCTTTTGCCGAAGGCTATGGTGTACCCGACGGCTACCCAGGCTATGGTGGCTACGCACATGGACACGTAGCTCATGCCTACGGTGTTAATCACGTTGCGCACGTTGGACAGGCCGCCGTAAAAAAGTGCCAGGCCCGCCGGCGTCATGAGGAATACGAGGGCTGAGGCGACCAGCATCCAGGCGGTGTCGCCAGCATTTAAAGTACTGTTCATCCGGGGTTTGTATTATTTTTTGGGTTTGGCCCCGGCGTCTGTTTTGTCTTCGGGTTTGGCACCTGTATTTTTTTCCAGGAGTTTGATGACGGCGTCGTGTCCACCTTGTTTAGCGTCGTCGAGGGGGGTGCCGTTCCAGCGGTCGACGGGTTGGGCATTGACCTTGCGCGAGAGCAGGTATTTGACCACTTCCACCTGGTTTTCAGCGGCGGCAAGGTGCAGGGCTGTACGGCCATCGTAGTCGGCCATACCCAGATCGGCGCCAGTGGCTTCGAGGCGTTTGATCTCTTCCAGGTCGCCGAAGCTGGCGGCATAGATGAGGTTGACGATCTGGTTGATGCGGGTCTCGTACTTTTTGTTGCGCGGGTTCTTTTTGTTGGTTTCGCGGGTGAGCGAGTCGTAGTTGTGGAAATTATATTTTTCCACGAGGCGCTCGCAAAATTCTACCCCGCGGACGGTGTTGCCGTGTTTGTCGAGGCGAGGCGACCAGATGCTGATGCCCATCACGTTGGGGATAACGATCATAAGCGCGCCGGATACGCCTGATTTGGCGGGGAGACCAATTTTAAAGGCAAACTCGCCGGAGAAATCGTACATGCCGCAGCTCAACATGAGCGACATGCAGTTTTGCACCGTTTTTTCGTCAAAAATCTGTTCTCCGCTCAAGGGGTTCACGCCGGCGTTGGCGAGGGTGGCGGCGGCAATGGCGAGGTTGTGGGTGCTGGATTCGATGGAGCAGCACTGGAAGTACAGTTCGAGCGTATCGTGCAGTTTGGTGTTTTCCGGGAAGGCGTTGTTTTCGCGCATGAAGTACGCGAGGGCGAAGTTGCGGTCGGCTGTTTCGCGTTCAGAGAGGTAAACGGCGTTGTTGAACTCCATGCTCTTGCCTGCGCAGAGGCGTTGCCATGTTTTGAACACGTAGTCGAACCGGTCGGCCATGGGCAGGTTTGCCTGCAACAGCGAGCTGGTCATGATGGCACCGGAGTTGATGAGCGGGTTGTGGGGCAAACCGTGGCTGTTGAGCGACAGTTCGTTGAAGGAGCGGCCGCTGGGCTCGCGGCCCACGTGTTTGTGCACGGTGGCTTCGCCGTGTTCGCGGAGGGCCAGGCAATAGTTGATGGGTTTGCAGGTGGATTGCAGGCAGAAATTGACGTTCGAATCGCCAAAGGAAAAACGTTGGCCGTCAATGGTACACACCGATACGGCAAATTGGTCGGGGTTGACGCGGGCCAATTGGGGAATGTACGTAGCCACGTTTCCGCTGGTATTTTTGGCGGTTTCCTTGTACATTTCCTCTATGTCTTTCTGGAAATCGGCAAAATCGGGAATGACTAAATTTTTGGTAAACGCATTTTTCACAATGGCATTTTGGCGCACGTATTCCTCAAATTCCTCGGGCTGGATGCTGCGCTCTGCCACGTTTTGGAGCCGGGTGGCGTTGAGGTCGCCCATGAGCTTATGGATGCGCGGATCATCTGCCAGGATGCCTTCGCGTTCCAGGGCGGTTACAAAATCAGTGAACGTGGCGTACCCTTTTTGGGTATCGGAGATCACATTGAGCAGGCGCAGTATGTCCTGTTCGACTTTGCTGTTCGGCTTTTGGGGTTCTATTGCTTTGACTTCCATTGGTGAAATGTGGTTATGCGTTCTTGAGTAAAGTTTTTGGGTTTATGGTTCGTGGTTTCCGGGCGTAAAAGTAAGGGAGTGCCCCGGGAAAAATACCCGGGGCGTCTCTTCTATTTGATGTGTGCACCTCAGCGAGGAAAGGTACAAGCCATTTGGCAAACCGGATAACAAGCCGGCCAGGCGCTTCAATCAGGCCATTTCACCCACTTTAACAGTGGCAATGGTTTTGAGGATGCGGGCTGCTACGCGGTAGGGATCTGCGTTGGAAGCCGGGCGACGGTCTTCGAGGTAGCCACGCCAGCCGTTGGACGGCACGGAGATGGGGATGCGGATGGAAGAACCGCGGTCGCTGACACCATAGCTGAAGTTGCCGATGTGCTGGGTTTCGTGGTGGCCGGTGAGGCGCTGGTCGTTGTTGGAACCGTACTCTGCGATGTGCTCGTTGTGTACCGGACGGAACGATTCGCAGATGGCGAGCATGAATTCTTCGCCGCCTTCTTCGCGCATGGCGTGGGTAGAGAAGTTGGTGTGCATGCCGGAACCGTTCCAGTCCCCTTTAACGGGTTTGGGAAACAGTTCAATGTTGACACCGTATTTCTCTGCGGTGCGCTCCAGGAGGTAGCGGCTGATCCAGAGGTCGTCGCTGGCGCGTTTGGCACCTTTGGCAAACAACTGGTATTCCCACTGGCCCATCATCACTTCGGCGTTGATGCCGGTAACCTTGAGGCCAGCGTCGAGACAAAGGTCGAAGTGCTCTTCTACCAGATCGCGGCCCACGTTGAAGTTGTGGCCCACGGAGCAGTAGTATTTGCCCTGTGGTTCGGGGAAACCGTCTTGCGGGAAACCGAGTGGCTTACCGTTTTTCATGATCACGTACTCCTGCTCGTAGCCAATCCAGAAGTCTTCGTCGTCTTCAAAACGGCTGCGCATGTTGCTTTCGTGTGGGGTGCCATCGGGGTTCAACACCTCACAAAGAACCAGAAAAGAGTTCTTGCGACCTGGGTCTACGACCACGCGTACTGGCTGAAGCAGGCAATCTGACTTTTTGCCTTCGGCTTGCATGGTGGAGCTGCCGTCGAACGACCAGATGGGCAGGCTGTCGGGTTGGCCATCAAATTCATCAAGCCAAAGTACTTTGGTTTTGCTGCGGAGGTTTGGTTCCGGCTTGTAGCCGTCGAGCCAGATGTACTCAAATTTTAATGCTTTCATTGAATAGTTGTGAGTTGTGAGTTTTGAGTGGTGAGTGGTGAGTGGTGAGTTTTGAGTTTTGAGTGGTGAGTTTTGAGTGGTGAGTTTTGAGTTTTGAGTGGTGAGTT
>JBMOHO010000273.1:0-5417 GCA_049317805.1 Saprospiraceae bacterium | reverse complement strand
TTGCGGTTGTTGCTTGAAAAAATGAAAGCAGCAAAGGTGTTTGACCAGATTAAAGACCCGGTTTCCTGGCAAAAAAAGTTGAGGGATGAATGGGAGTAGAGCCGTTTTGGATTCCAATGTCATCATCTTCCTCTCTAAAGGGCAGTTGAATGTGGACAAGCTATTTGATCGCTACGATCATTTTTTTGTTTCTTTAGTTACTTACATGGAAGTGTATGGTTTCTCATTTGGAAATGAGTATGAAAAAGCCCTTGTCGACGAGTTATTCGCTCAGTTAGAAATCGTGGGTATTCACATGGAAATTGCCGAGCAAACCATCGAATATCGGAAAAATGGCGTAAAAAAAATCCGGTTACCTGATGCCATTATTCTGGCAACCGCCTGCCATCTGAATGCAGATTTGGTGACGGATGACTGGGATGATTTCTCAGGTATCGATGAAACTGTTAAGGTGGTTGATCTTTCGTTTGCGAAGTAAAACCCACTCCCGCCACGAAAACCCTGCTCTTTATACCCCTCGCCCTGCTGCTCCACATCTCGCTCCCGGCCCAGTCCTTTTTTTGCCATTTCATGCGTCCTCGCCGGCAATAAACGGCGGAGTGAGCGGTTACATAAAGAAAACAGACCTAAAACCCTCATTATTACTGCTAATTTCGCTAATGGCCGCTAACTTTTCTGAGCTGCAGCTATTTTTTGTGAAAATTAACGGTATTCGTGGTAAAGCACAAATCGAGTGCGTTTGCTTGCACCAGGCATTCACCGCTCCAACGTCACATCCCCCTTCATCAGCACCACTTCGCCGCTGAGGCCCTCTACTTCGGCCATCCAGATGAACACCGCCGGATTGAGCATCGAACCGTTGAAGCGCCCGTCCCATTGGCCCGCTTTGTCGCCCGGCAGGAAATCGGTCGCGCCGAATACCTGTCCGCCCCAGCGGTCGTACACACGCAAAGATCGGAAGCGAGCCACACCCGCACCGGCAAACAGTTGGAATGCGTTGTTGGCGTCGCTGGATGCCGGGCTAAATACGTTGGGTGCATACACCTTCGGCGCCGGAATCACCCGGATCAACAAAGAGTCTGTTATACGGCATCCGTCTACATCGGTGATGGCCAACGACAGCAAAAACGTCGTATCTGCCAAAAAAACCTGGGGTATGCAAGGGCCACAACCCACGTAGGGCGTCCACACCACCGATTGGCGCTCGTCAAACGGTAAATCAGTCACTAAGCTGATGCCCACAATGTCGCCCTCGCGCACCAACCGGTCGGGACCGAGCTCCAGCGACCAGTTGGGCAACTGCGTTTCTACCACCGCTTGCGTCTCCGCGCTGCACCCGTTGGAGCCTGTGGCGATCACCGTGTATAAACCAGGCACCGTGACCCATGTGGCATTCGAATCGGCAGACAAACTGCCCTGAGGCCCAGACCAACTCAATTGCACATTTGCGGGCGACACCGTCAAACGCAGCTGGGCGCTGTCGCTTGCGCAGGGAATCAACCCGTCGGGCAGCGTGATGGTGGGCACCAATACATCTTCAACAACTTGCAGCAGCAGGCTGTCGACGCAACCCTGACCGGTTTCACCATACAAGGTGTAAGCGCCGGGTGTCGGTGTTTGAACAGCCAACCCGGCTGCGGCAAAACCATTCGGTCCGCTCCAGCTAAACTGCAGCGCCGGCGACGGGTTTTCCACCAGCATGGTCGCCGATGCCAGGGTGCAAGTGATGGTGTCGGACGTGGCGCTGAATGCCGGCACTGCGGGTGGCGGCACAATGTTTACCGTGTCGACGCTGATGCATCCGTTGGGTGCAGTGACCAGCAGCGTATATGCGCCTGGCTGGGTGACCAAGGGGTCGGGTACCTGCGCGCTGAAGCCGTTGGGGCCGCTCCACTGGTACGAAACGCCTGCCGTACCGCTTTCGCCCGATAAAGCGAGGCCGTTTCCGCTGCAATCAAGGGTGTCGTCTGAGGCCTGCACATCGGGCGCTTCTATATTTTCCATCAAAAAATACGGTTGCTGCACACTGCATCCGTTGGCTGCAGTAGCGGTGGCGGTGTATCCACCGGCCTGGTTCACCGTGATCAGGCTGCCGGCGGCGCTGAACCCGTTTGGCCCGGACCAGGTAAATTGCACACCTGTGGCACCCGATTGCGCCGCGATGCTGGCCACCGTATCTGCGCAGGTCAGTTCAGTTTGGCTGCTCAACAATTGCAAATCGGGCGTCATTGTATCGGCCGGTGCCACAACAGACCGGGTTGAACTGCACCCGTTTGGCCCGGTGAACACAAGGGTGTACTCGCCTGGCAGGTTTGTTTGCGTTTGCGCATTGGAGGCCGAAAAACCACCGGGGCCACTCCAGGCGTATTGAACGCCAAATGTGCCGGAACTGCCGCTCAACAAGGCCGTCGGTTGTGCGCAAGTGATTACGCCAGCGGTGACGTTATTCATTTGCGGCGCAACGGTGTCGATCAAAACAACGGCCACTGCCGTGTCCTGGCACCCGTTGAGCGCGGTACCCACCACGGTAAATGCGCCGGGTATGTTTGTTTGCTGGTTGGTACCACTGGCCGTCCAGCCGCCTGGGCCCGACCAGTTGAACTGCGTCATGGACAGGCTGGACTGCACGGAAAAATCAACCATTACTTTGTTGCAATTGATGGTATCCGTCACCGTTGTTTGCAGCACAGGCGCTGCCTGATCGGCCGATATATTGGTGGAAATGCTGGCTGTGCATCCATTGGGCGACTTTACCGTCAGGGTGTACATGCCCGAAAGTGCGACACTTGGATTAGGGATTTGGGCACTGAATCCGCCCGGCCCTGTCCAGTTGAAGGAAGCGTTGGGGGTATTGGATTGTCCAGTCAATACAATGGTCGGATTGGTACAGGTAAGGGTTCCGCTCCCTGCGGATGCGTCGGGCAAAGCCACATTTTGGAATACAGTGAGGGTGTCGGTTCGGCTGCAACCGTTGGGCGCCGTGGTGGTAGCCGTGTACAGGCCCGGCCAGGGCGTTTCGGCGGTCAACCCGTTTTGTGAAAATGTGCCCGGCCCACTCCATTGCACCGTGACGCCGTTTGTACCGGAAACGACACCCAGGGTCGTCAGGGTATCTGTGCAAGTCAGCACATTGGACACCGACAACTGGGCATCTGGCAGCGCCACATCTGCTCCGACCACAACCGGCATTTGGGCTGTACAACCGTTTGGTGCCGTGCCTGTGAGGGTATACAAGCCCGGCAGGCTGATCAAGGCGGTGTTTCCGGATGCTGCAAATCCGTTGGGTCCGTTCCAGTTCAGCACAGTACCCGGTGTGCCAGACGAACCGGTCAACACACCGGAGGGTTTGCTGCAACTCAACGCATCGCCCGTGGCTTGCAAAACAGGCGTAAACGTGTCCAGCATTACGGTTTCCGTCGCCACAACCGTGCAACCGTTGGGCGCTGTGGCCACCAACGTGTACAGGCCCGCCAAGCTGGTGGTAAAACTGCTGTCTGTAAAAACCAATCCCCCCGGGCCATTCCATACATATTGCACACCGGTTGATCCGGATGTAACCGACAGGGTGGTTTGGGATTGTCCGCAGGTAATCGCCGCAGGAGAAGCAATTGATACGGCGGGCGCATCGTCATCGGCAACAACCTCAGCTGTGGTGTCGGCGGTACAGCCGTTTGGGCCGGTCACCACCAGTACGTAGGTGCCGATAACGGAAACAAAAGGTGCCGGATTGGTGGTGTTCAAGCCGCCTGGACCAGTCCACAAAAAATCGGCGTCAGGGGTCAAAGAGCTCCCGATCAGCGTAACGCCAACAGCGGCGCAATCGAGGGTGTCGCCCGCTGCGTTAACGTCGGGAGGGATGGTGTCTATGGCGACAGATACCGAGTCGGTGGTTATGCAGCCGTTGGGGCCGGTAGCGGTGGCGATGTACGCGCCGGGTATTTGTGCCGAGGCGCTGTTGCCTTGTGCAGTGTAAGCAGCCGGGCCGATCCAGGCAATGTCGGCGTCCGGCGTGTTGGTCATGGCGTTCAAGCCGATCTGAGGCCGTGCGCATGTAATGTTGGTATCGTTGCTGACGAGCAAATCGGGTGGGGTAGTATCCAGGGCCACGTCGGCGGTCGCGGTGCTGGTACAACCATTTGGGCCAGTAGCGGTCAGGGTATAAGTACCAGCGTATATGGCAATGGCCGTTGAGCCGCTGGCTGTAAAGCCGTTGGGGCCCGTCCAGTAAAACAAGGTGTTAGGTGTGTTCGCGCTTCCCTGCAGCATGCCATCTAACGCCGTACACGTGATGGTGTCGCCTGTGGCCTGCGCTATGGGCTGAACATCATTTATCGGCGTTTGAACGCTTTGAATGGCGGTACAGGCGTTTGTTCCGGTGGCCACCACCTGGTACAAACCGGCAACTGCGGCCAACGCTGAATCGCCAACGGCCATAAAACCGCCTGGCCCTGTCCAGTTGTATTGGTACAATGATAGGCCGGTGGCGCTCAACCAGGCAGTGGTATCGGTACAACTGAACGTATCGGCGGCAAGGGTAAAATCGGGCTGGGCCAGGTTGGCTGCCACCTCAATGCTGTCGGCGGCAACACACCCGCCCGGGGTAGTGCCGGTTACGGTAAAAACGCCTGCCGGAGTTGCAGATATGGTGGGTAAGCTGTCTATAAATCCGCCGGGACCTGTCCACAGGTAAATAGTGCCGGGTACGTTGCTACCGACTTGGATGGTGGCCGGGCCTGCACAGGTGATGGTATCGCTGCTGAGGGTCAACACCGGGGGCAATCCGAGGGAACCGACGAAAGTGGTGTCGCTGTTTTTACAACCCGTTAAAGTGTCCAGTACCATCAAGACGTACACGCCGGCTGAATCAACCAATGGATTTTCGAGGTGCGCGTTGGCAGGGGAAATGCCCGGTCCAGACCAGGTAAAAAGAATATTTTGGGCTGGCGATTCCCCATTCAGTTGCGCTGGCGATGCATCACATCCAATGGTGTCGCCAGTGGCGGTCACGCCCGGCAATGTGCCGTTGAAGATAACCTTCACCGAAGCAGAATCGGCACAGCTTACGCCGCCGGCTATACGTGTTACCAACAATAGGTACGAGCCGGGCAATGACACAGGTTGCACAATAGCGTTTCCAATAGCCTGGTGTTGCGGGTTAAACCAGGTGTACATGCCTGGAGAGGAACCTGTTCCGTTGAGCGACACAGTAGGTTGCTGGCAGGTGATGGTGTCCGAAACCGTCGCAACGGCGTTTACAACCAATTGATTGACAATAAAAAAAACAGTGCTGTCGCAACCAAATTCGGAGAGGAACACAACCGAATAATTACCGGCGGTACAAAATGACTGCCCACCGATGTCAAAGCATTCACCTTCACAAATGGTTGCGTCAGGGCCAGCATAAGCAGTTGCTGCTA
>JBMOHO010000272.1:0-5432 GCA_049317805.1 Saprospiraceae bacterium | reverse complement strand
AGTTGAGGAGTTGAGGAGTTGAGGAGTTGAGGAGTTGAGGAGTTGAGGAGTTGAGAAGTTGAGGAGTTGAGGAGTTGAGAAGTTGAGGAGTTGAGCAGTGTAAAGGTAGGAGATTTTTGGGAAGTGATGGGTTGTTGGCTTTTTCGCGGGATAAAGCCTGGCTTGTATTACATTTGCAAGACAAAACAATAAAATGATGTTTCGGTTACATCGAGAGGGATACAGTATAATCATTGGATACGGTGTGATGGCTGTAGTGTTGGGTTTGCTTTTTTGGTTTTTTCTTCCGCGCTTTTTGGCCCTGTTGCTCTTGGCTGGACTGGTAGTGCTTGGGGTATTGGTCGTGCAGTTTTTTAGAGATCCGGCGCGTGCATTGCCCCGTGTAGACGACAAACTCATTTACGCGCCCGCAGACGGGAAAGTATGCGCCATCGAGGAAGTGGACGAGCCGGAGTACTTTCAGGGCCGGCGTTTGCTGGTGAGCATATTTATGTCGCCCTTAAATGTGCACGTCAACCGCAATCCGGTAAGCGGTACAGTAGCCTATTACCAATACCATTCAGGCCGATACCTGACTGCCTGGCACCCGAAGAGCAGCACCGAAAACGAACGAAGCACGGTGGTGTACAAAACGCCACATGGCGAAGTGCTGATGCGCCAGGTGGCCGGGGCAGTGGCCCGTCGAATCTGTAGCTACGTAAAAACCGGCGATCCGGTGGTGCAGGGAGAAGAAATGGGTTTTATTAAATTTGGCTCCCGGGTCGACCTGTATTTGCCACTCGACATTCAACTAACGGCGAAACTTGATGATGATGTTCGGGGCAAATTAGACGTGGTTGCCAGGTTTTATTGATTATTTGTTTATTAAATGAACAATTTCGGACAGCTATTTCGGGTAACTACCTTTGGCGAATCACACGGCGCTTCGGTGGGTTGTGTCATTGACGGATGTCCGGCCGGATTAGATATCGATATGCATTTTGTGCAGCAGGAACTGGATCGGCGAAGACCCGGACAAAGCGCCATCGTCACGCAGCGGAAAGAATCGGATACCGTTAAAGTGCTGAGTGGCGTTTTCAATGGCAAAACCCTGGGCACGCCCATCGCTTTTTTGATCCCGAATGAAGATCAACACCCGGGAGACTATGACCATATTGAATCAGTATACCGGCCCGGCCACGCCGACTACACCTGGCAAGTTAAATACGGGTTGCGCGACCATCGGGGCGGTGGCCGATCCAGCGCCCGTGAAACGGCTGCGCGCGTGGCGGCCGGCGCCGTGGCCAAATTGCTCCTGCGCCAATGGGGCGTGCACATACAGGCATATGTGAGCCAGGTGGGTGATCTGACACTGGAAACGCCCTATACCCAGCTTGATCTGTCCAAAACAGAAGAAAACGACGTGCGTTGCCCCGACCCGGAAATGGCGGCACGCATGATTGACCTGATCCGGGCCGTCCGCAAAGCAGGCGACACCATTGGTGGCGTGGTGACTGGTGTGGTGACCGGCTGTCCGGCGGGGTGGGGGCAGCCAGTGTTTGACAAGTTGCATGCCGACCTTGGTAAAGCGCAGCTGAGCATTAACGCGGCCAAAGGGTTTGAGTACGGTTCCGGTTTTGCCGGGGTCAGCATGCGCGGCAGTGAACACAACGACGCGTTTTATACCGATGCCTCGGGCCAGGTGCGCACCCGCAGCAATCATGCAGGCGGCATGCTGGGCGGCATCAGCAATGGCATGGACATTTATTTCCGGGTGGCGTTCAAACCGGTGGCCACCATTGTAGCGGAGCAGGAAAGCGTAGATGCATCTGGAGATGCCGCCATGGTTGCTGGCAAAGGGCGCCACGATCCCTGTGTGGTGCCCCGTGCTGTTCCCATTGTGGAAGCCATGACCGCGTTGGTGCTGGCCGATCATGCCTTGCGGGCACGGGGTGACCGGGTTTGATGATACTTTTTACACTTTTTGTCGTATAAGAAGCAAGATAATTTGTTGGTCAAGGGTGAAAAACCGAAACCTTCGGCATTATCTTTGTTCCAAGTTTTTCATAATCAACGCTTTCCCTTATTCTGCTGCTACCACCTTATTGCATCTGAACGCAATACAATCCTAAACCGCTCATCTTTTCTTTCATGTTTTCACTCCAACCGCTTTCTATTAAGGGCGTCATGCCCATGTTTGCCCTGTGTTTTGCCTTGAGCAGCCGTGTATACGCACAGGCACCCCGTCCTGAACAGCTTGGACCCGCAGAAAAGCAGATTGCCGCCCAAATTGCCGCAGTCTATGGCGGCCCGCAAAAGTATATTGAACAATTTTTGTTGGAAGCCAAAGTGCTGGAAGCAGAGCAAGGCATTCCGGCGGCCATGGTGGTGGGCATTGCAGTGCTGGAATCGGGGGGATTCAGCAGCTATTTGTTCGAACACGCCAAAAATCCGTTCGGCATGCGCGCTACCCATCCCTGGCAGGGTGCCACGTTTGTGATGTTCCACGAAGGCGCCGACGCGGAGTTTCGCCAGTACGCCCACGCGCGGGAAGCCATCAAAGATTTTTCCATCCTGCTGTACAGCCACGCTTGGCTGGCCGATGCACTCAACTGCCCCGACGGCGACGTCAACTGCTACCTGAGCAAGCTGTCGGCTTCTGCCAAACCAAAGCATCCGGGGTATTCTCGCGACCCCAAATGGGGCGAAAAGATAAAGGGGATTATTAATCGGTATGGCTTGCAGAAGCTGTAACTTCACCAAGTCCCGTCTGAATGCCAGAACGGCGGGTACAAATTCCGGTTTTGCTCGGCGCGCTGTCGGGCCAGCTCCTCTGCTTCTGCCTGTCGTTGGGCCTTGGTTTTATCAAATGCATCGGGTGGTAAAAAGGGGACTTTTTCGACGCCCCGTTCATCGGCAAACGGATCAACGGCCGCCACTTCGGCCTCCTCGTCTTCCAATACCCCTCTGAACCAATAGGCAGTTACCACGCCCACCAATGCACCAAAGAGGTGGCTCTCCCAGGAAATGCCCTCCTGTTGGGGCAAAATACCCATAAACATGCCGCTGTACAACATGGTGACCACCACGGCCAGGATGATGGAGCGGATGCTGCGCCTGAAAATGCCGTTCCAGAAAATAAACGCCACCAAACCATACACCACTCCGCTGGCGCCAATGTGCGAAACAGGCCTGGCAAACAACCAGACACTTAGTCCGGTGAACAGGTAAATAATCCAGAATGCCGGTACTGCTACCTTTCGGTAAAACAGCAACACCAACGCAGTGAGAAAAAACAGGGGAAAAATATTGGAAAACAAGTGCTCCCAACCGCCGTGCACCAACGGGCCGGTGACTATGCCGCGCAATCCCCAGTTGCGGCGCGACATGATGCCATAAGCACCTGGATCCCAGCCAAACACCACCTGATGCATATGCACAAGCAGCAACACCAGCACCAGCACAGCAGGCAAGCGCAGGCTGCGCAAGAAGTGTGGTGAAAAAAGCTGGTTACCCGATGGCTCGGTGTCAGGGATGGCTTGCACGGTACAAAACAGCAGGTTGATAAGGGGAAACAACAGTTTGCGGGCGCGTTCGGTTCAGGGAGTACCGCATGCCGATGCCCAAGGCCGGTATGCCGCCAGCAGAAGGCACTACCCGGGGACGAAAGCTAAGATCGTCTCCCACGTCGAAAGTCCCCAGGTGCGCGTCAACAAACGCTTCCCCGATGCTGAAAAAGTACCCCAGTCCCAAAAAAAGGCCGCTCAGCTCTGTATAGCGCCGCCACTGATCGCGGTACTGTTTCATGCTGACCTGATCAATCATGTTGTAAGGCGATTCAGAGGGGTTGGTGGTCGGGTCGCCGTCTACCTGAAGAGCATAGTTGTCGCGCAGCCGCCGGTATTCCGAGCGGTTGTCTATGAACACCCAGGTAAGTACGCCCAGGCCGCCGTAGACGATGGGCAGCTTCCACCAGTCGCGGTTGTACACCTGTCCACCGCCCGGGATAATGCCCCAGAGGACGGCTTTTTTGGGGTTGGGCCAATCGCTTTCGACTGTTAATGGGGTAGGGGGCGGCGGCACGGAGTCGGCAGATTGCGCCTGTAAACTCAGGGCAATGGTCCAACACACCAGCATCATGCTCCATGTTTTCAGCATACGGACAAATAACGCCGTTTTTATCCGAACCTTGTATACAAAGTATTGACGCATAAAAAAACCTCCTTCCCAAGTGTGTTCAACACCCTAAGAAAGGAGGTTTGGTGGTGCAAATAAATGGGTTTATTGCACCTTGATGTCGTCTATTCGCCAGTTTGTCGTATTGGTGGCCTGAGTTCCTTCATATTTAAAGCCAATGTACGCTTTGGTATTGGGGACAATCGGCAGTTGGACGTTGCCGGAAGGTACCCAATCGCAGTAAGAAGTTGACCCTTGTTCAAACGGTGTAGAGGCATTGGCAAGCGTTGGGTTCAACAGTACCCAGTTGGCCGTTTGAGCGTTTGACCCGTTAAAATCGGTAGAATACCATACCGACAAGCCCTGATGCACATAAAAGCCCCATTGGGTTCTAAAAGTGAGCGTTTTTTGTGTGCGCAGGTCAAGACCTGGTGTAATCAGCCAGGTAGTCAGGTTTGGAACGGGCGCTTGAAAAGCAGAGGCCTGGGCAAAATTATTGCCGCTGAAGCTGCGGCCTTCCCATTTTTCGGATCCTTGGTACGCAATGTTTGTCCAGGCCGGGATATCGAGGTATTTGTCGGCGCCGGTGGCTACACTGGAAAACGTTTCATTTAAAGAAACAAGTCCGGTTGGCGGAATCTGTATTTCACCGCAGCGGAAGCTGGCCATGTTTACATCATCCAGATTCCGGATGTACAATTGATTATCGTTTCTGAAAACGCCCAACACGCCCACAATGCTACCTTTTCCACGGGGTGTTTTTTCGCCGGCAAAGTTGGCAAAACCGCTGCTGCGGAGGATCAGCGTATTTTGGCTGCAATCTTCCAGCAATCTGTTCACGTCTGTTTGCGTGGTGGGCTCGGCGTAAGTTTTTGCGGTATCGGACGAAACAAACTCTACATCGTCAAGTTGAATGAGCGTGCTCAAATGCGTGTCGTTGATTTCATTGATTTTCAATTTACGGGGCGCTGGCGCTGTGCCAAATGCACCGCCTACTACCCGGGTGCGTACCTGAGCCTCGGTCAGGCCGATTTCGCGCGGCACGCCTGCTTCGTAAATAACACCGCCCGTCAACTGGGTCAAACCTTCGTAGTCGGTCAACAGCAAGCCGTTGCAGCGGATGTAAATGGTGCGCCCAATGGGGAAACGGGTGTACAGGTCGGCGTCGTTAAACGCTACCTCGATGCCCGCTGTAGAGTCCTGAATGACTAATTTTTTGTAGTAGTTGCCCGAGCGGTCGTCCATCACCACCACCCCGGCGATGATGATCGTATCGC
>JBMOHO010000271.1:0-5456 GCA_049317805.1 Saprospiraceae bacterium | reverse complement strand
CCAGCGTCCAGTTGGGTTGGGTGTTTAGCGCAAAGCGCTTGATGGCTTCTACGAAAAACAACGCCCTGGTGCCATTTTTGATGTTCAATTCCACATCCAGCGTGTTGTCGTACACTGCACTCAGGCGCAAAGCCGCGCGTTGCTCGGCGTAATCAGGCGTCTCTAAAGACACCCGGTCGGTGCTTTGAACAACCGCTTTGTCCTGGCGCAAGGTGACGCGTCCACGCAGGCTGAAAAACGGATCGATGGGGTACCGCAACTCAAACTGCCCCAACACTGTGTTGGTGCGCACCTGAGTGGGCTCCTGTATGGAAGGCGATTGGCTGTCAATGTTGTTGACCACCGTTTTGCGGTACAAGGCATATCGCTTGTCCCACCGGTGTTTTTTATCGTCTAAAAACACATAAAATTCTGCTCCGTTGAACGTTGTGGGCAGCCTGAACCCCGTTTCGAGCACATAATTTTCCAGCAGATCCTTAAAATTTGCTTTGATGAGCACACCGGGCGGAGGCGTCCGAAAGCCGTCAGGTGAAGCAGCATAGCTGTCTAACCCATCAAAAAGCAGGTTGTTGTCGATGGTGGTCGACACATAGTCGGTTCGAAATTTCAACCGATAAGGCACAATGCGGGCCGTATTAAATCGTATGGTGGCGTCGTATTTGCCAAACTCGACCGGTTTTGGTTTGGGGGCCGTTGCGGCTACCGCAGCCGCTTTTTCGACGGGCGCGGGCGGGGTTTTTTCAGCGGGCTGTTGATTGTCGGGTCTGGGTGGAGCGGGTGCCAGCAAATAATCAGGCACCCTGAACAACCGGCCGGGTTGCACGGTATCAGACCCGTTGCGCAAGGTAACTCCGATGCTCGTGTCTGGCGCGGCTGCAGGAGGCTGGAGCTTGCCACGCTGCAGGTCGTCTTGTGTAAACAGCGGAATGGGCATGCCGTATTGCATCAGCTCCAGTTCGCGCAAACGGGTGTACCGCGCCGCTTTTTGGGACACCGTGTCTATCTCCAAGGCATAAAATTGATCCTCACCGTTGATCCGGAAATGCTCCAACTGTTTGCCGACCCGGGGCGCGGTGTGCAGTTCCGACACGCTGTAACTGTAATTGGTCTGGTTCCAGGTGACCGGTTTTTTCTTGTACACCAGCTCGGTTACGATGCTGTCGATTTGTGTTGAATCGATGTTGAGCAACACTGTGTCGGTGGGTGCCAGAAAGGCGAGGACGCGCTTTTCTGGCCATTCTCCGCGTTGCCGGGTGTTGAGTGCTTTTACCGCCGCGCCGTCTTTTAAGTAAATAACATCCTGATAATAGGCTATGTACGGCTCCATATAGCCCAATTGGCGGTTGTACAAGCCGCTTTGGTTGCCGACATACGTAAAATAGGTGCTGTCTATGGCTGCTGGCGAACGTTCATCGGCCAGGGGCGTGCGGGTGATGCGCACCAGTTCCTGGCTGCGGTCTTCGAGGTTGTAAAAAAACAGATCGAAATGCCCCAGCGGCAACAGCGAGTCGATGCGTTGCTGTCCGGTGTGCAAGGTATCGCTCAGCCGGTTGCTGGCAAACAGCACCCCGCGTTTGCCTTCAAGGCGCACGGTTACAGCGTCCAGGTCGTCCCAAAAGTCATTGGTGAGGCGCTGGGTCTGGCGGTTGGTGATGTTGTACTGGAAGAGGTCGGAAAAGCCTTTGACTTCAGCGGAAAACACCATGTCAGCCGGATTAACAAAGTCCATGCTGTACACACGCTGGTATTCGGGCGACAGGATGTTGTCTTCTTTGCCGCGTTTGGTGTCCGGTTTGAGCAGGGCCATACGGGCCACGTCGCGGCGTTCGTACAGGATGGCGAGTCGTTCGTTGTCGGGGTTCCAGGCCAGCAGCGGGTAGTTGTAATCGGTGGTTTGCTGCGGGTTTCTGACGCCCCCCTTGAATACCTTTTGGCGTTTGCCAGTTTGAATATCCTGCACGTACACTTTCCATTTGCCAATGTCGTTGCGCACCCAGGCCATGCGTTTGCCGTCGGGGCTCAGGCGCATTTGACTAAGCGGGTATTGGCGTTTGTTTTTGACAGCGATGCGCGTGGCGGGTTCGGGGTCAAAGGTGTTGCTGCGTTCGTTTTGGTAGCGCTTGGTGAAATACTGCATCATGGCGTCGGTGGTGCGGCGGTATCCGCCGCCGAGCACGTACAAAAAGCCGGCGTCGACGCTGCGGTTGATGCGGGTGAGGTAGAGCAGGTTGCTGACGGTGCTGGAGCCAAAGTGCAGGCTGATGTAGTTCCAGAACGCATGACCGGCCAGGCGCGGATGGTCTTTGGCTAGTTCGTCAAAGGTTTCGTATTGTTCAGACAAGAGCAGGTTGCGCAGCACCTCGTCGTTTTCGGCCGTCCACGCTTCGCCGCAATAAGCGCTCAGGCCATTGGTGTACCAGCCGGGCAGGTTGAGCAACACCGCGTTTTGCACAATTTCCTGGAGGTTGGAGCCAAAGAGCATGGAATTGATGAGCACACCGGCCATGCCTTCGCGGATTTGGCTGCGCAGGTGCTGGTGGTTGCCGTCGAAGTACACAAACACCTTGTTGCCCACCACTTTGGTTTCGCCGGCGCGGAGTTGGAAGATATCGTCTGAACCGATGTTGCTTTGCTTGAGGTCGCTGAGGTCGCTGAACACCAGCATTTCAAATTTTTCGGTGCCCTGGTGTTCGAGCAACTGTTGAATGGAAGCAAAATCGTACTCGCCAGTTTGCAGAGCGGCCTGGGCCACGTTGCGGGCGTCGCCGTACCAATAGGTGATAAAGTTGGCTGATTCATAGTAGAGCCACCCGTCGATCTGGCGGTTGTACTGCACCCGATTTTTGCCGAAGGCTGTTTGGGAAGTGGTTTGGGCCATGCTGCCCTTGGCCAGTCCCAAAAACAGCAAGAAAAGTACGGTGCGGTATATGACGTGCATGCGGTGCATTGTAGTTTTGCTCAAAATTGGGGTATTGTGACAAGCTAAACAAGCCTCAAATAGCAAAACGTTTGTTTGGTGGAAAAGATTATAGCGGGGATTAACACCTGTTCATCAATGCGCAAATTTAATGGTGATTTTGCGCATGGATGCACAAAATTACCAGGGCGGCTGGTTTGTGGCGGCTAAAAATTGGACGTTGGTCATTGTGCATTAAACATTGTACATTTGAAAATAATAAATTTAAAAATGTTCAATGTACGGTGACCAATTCTCAATGTTCAAGTAGCGGGATGGTGGGGACTGCGCCTACCGAGGCGATGGTCCGCAGCTACCGCCACGGTTTGAGGAGTGCGCAAAAACTTAACATTCGCTCAGAAACCTGACTTATGCAATAGGCTTGACGCCATTTCTGGTTGTATGACGCCAAATTTTAACCTAAATCGCACAAAATGTGCGATTTAGCCGCCTATCAGAAACCTGACTTATGAAAAAAAATGGTTTTTTTACCGTGGATTAAAGTACCTATATTTGTGTATTCCTTAACCAAATTTTCACTCAGATGAAAAACGTTTTTTTTAATCGGTTTTCCTTAAAATCGATCCAACCGCTCGCCGCTCGCCGCTCGCCGCTCGCAAGTTTAGCAAGCCTTATGGTCTTGCTGTTCCTCATCCCTGTTAAACCCACCAGCCTGGAGGCGCAAGAGTCTTCCGGTCAAAGCATCAGACGATTGACGTATTGTATCCCGACAAGGCCCTACCTGCCCACTTCTGAAGAACCGACTTTATGTGCACAATACCCCAACTTAACGGAACAAACCGCAGATGTCATCATTGGAAGCACCACCACGGTCACCAAAGCATCAGACCTTACCAGCAGTACCTGGTTTGACAAGGAAATCATCATCAAAGGAAAATTTGTAATCGATCAGCCTACGTGGTTTGTTCGCTGTGTCGTTAAAATGGCACCCGCTTCCGAAATAGAAGTGAATGCCGACAACCGGATGTTCACCGTATTTTCTAAGTTTTTTGCTTGCACCCAGATGTGGAAAGGCATCACATTGTTGCAAAATGGCGACGCTGATATATGGCATACGGAAATACAAGACGCTGGCGTTGCGTTGCGTACGACCAAAGATAACGTCATTTCGATCGTTGGATCGAGGTTTAACCGCAATCATATTGGAGTACAATCCAGATTGACCAGTTCTACTTCACCCAACGTCTTCCCTACTACGTTTAGCCCCAGCTATTTTTCCAACAACGAGTTTACGGTAACATCGGCGCTCAATGCACCGTATACAGGCCAAACCTTCCATCCCACTTTTCAGACCATCGGCATGGAGATACTAAACACGACCGCCAACCTCGTTGGCCCATCTGCAACGTATTCAAACAGATTTACTCAGTTGGACTGCGGGATAGACGGCGACGCTCGCTCGAACATCTCGTTGGGCTTTGCGGAATTTGAAAACCAGCATACGTTTGGTGTGAATGTAGAAAACCAATCGCGCCTGAGCATACCACTTGTATCCCCTTGCTATTTTGCCAACAACTTCGTGTCGGGCATTTCGAGTGTCGCATCCGGCCTTGATGTAAACGGCTGCCGTTTTGAGGGCGATGATTCGCAGAATTACGGCGTGATCAGCTCGGCTGTAGGCGGCAATACCTTTGACATCAACATTAGAGACTGCCGTTTCTTGATGCAAGGTGTTGCCAACTCAGCAATTGCATTGGAGCGTGGAGTAAACAATTCGATCAGGGTAGAAGCGAATTACATTGAAGTGGAGAGCCCTTCGCCTGCCAACGGCATTTATGTTTATACGCCGATCGGGGTTAGTTCTACAGGCGGGGAGTGTAGGGTGAACGAGGATACAATTGTGTTCAATGAAAATCCAACCGTTATTGAAAGAAATTTTGGGATTAAAGTTGTTGCAAGTGGCGGAGACAATCTTTATGTTCTAAACAATGTTGTTGAACTCCGTACAGACAAAGGCGAGATTTCGGCCATAGTAGTCGAAGATGCAACCGGGACAAATAAGCGTATTTCTGGGAACCAAGTGTTCAACACGCTTTATCCACCTGCTTTTAATACGGCTTTTGTAGGCATAGACATCAGCAGGGCAAGAAACACCGATGTGTGCTACAACACCGTAAGCAACACATTTTACGGTATTCGGTTCTACGGAGACAACAGCTTTACAGATTTAATACAGAACGAGTTCCGGTATCACGATTATGGACTGCGCGTAGATGGAAACCAGTTTGACCCCATCATTCCGGCTACAAACCCGGCCATTATTGGCGTACAACTCCGCGGCGGAAATAAGTGGACAACGGGTGATGACGGGGTGAAGAATGATCATGCACTTTTTTCGGGTGGGAACGTTGCTTTTTCACTAATGCGCGTCCACTCTTCTGACCCGGTTTATCTTCCATTTAGAATTAGCCCTCCAGGTTGGTTCTTAGTGAACTCCGGAATCCCAACAACATTATGCGGCAATGACCGTATTCACCCC